>VXPE01000042.1 GCA_009839745.1 Candidatus Poribacteria bacterium | reverse complement strand
ACCTTGGATTCTACCAGTTTGTTCAAATATTGAAATATAAGTGTCAAAAACATGGGCGTAAGTTGCTCCAAGTGGGTCAATGGACAGCGACAACGAAACCGTGTAGCAACTGCGGATTTCATAACGAAAACCTAACTCTCAACGATAGGCAGTGGACGTGTCCTGAATGTGGTTCTCACCACGACAGGGATATAAACGCTGCGATAAACATTTTGCGGGCAGGGATAGCCGTCACCTGACGATATGCCTGTAGAAACCTATAGGGAAACGCCCGCGGGTGGAGACGGAATAAGACGGTCGACTTTTCAAGGAAACCGCACTGTCTATGAAACCGAGGTTTCCCACGCCTTTAGGCGTTGGGTGCTATCACTGTCCGTTGAAGCGATGTAGATAGAGAACTTACCATGTTTCCAGCGACTATAAGCGATCCATTTTCCATCTGGTGCCCAAGTCGGAGTACGTCTATATGCTGATTTAGCGAAGAAGCGTTGGACATTTTCTCCGTCAGCCCTCATCAGGTACAAATCTAGAACACCATCTCGATCCGATGAAAAAATAATATGCTCTCCGGTCGGTGACCATTTGGGATTGGCATCTATTGAGCGATGCTGAGTTAGTTGAATCTGTTCCCTCCCATCAGGATTCATTGTGTAAATATCCAGATTACCATTTTTTCGCGATGCAAATACAATTTTTGGGGTTGTAGGTGGAACTCCCCATACAATAGGGCAAATACTCGTGTACAACACTATCTCGCTAAAAAGATAAAAAAGAAAAAGAAATTTATATTTCATAGGATATCCCTTTAAAAGCACCAAAAAATATCGCAATTTACTCACTTGGTATTGTACCATTTCTAAAAGTTTATGCTACAATTTCAATCAGAAATGGTATAACAATCTCATCGTTCCCATAAAGTTTCTCTCCTAAGATCATCTTGTAATTTGAACAAATAAACGTAATACTTAAGACCTCTCATAAGTTAAAGACACAATTTTCGGCTGAATAGGGTGCATAATTTTGCAACATAGAAGAATCCGCCTATTCATTGAATTGTGGATATTTGGCGTTGACCGCATCGACCCGATATGATACAATCAAGTACCAGGGGTTTAGCGAAAAGGAGAGAAAATGAGACGTTTTGGAACACACGGTCCCGTCAATCCTCAAGAGCACTACGTTGTTGCGCGGACCGAGGAGATCGCCGATTTCATCGAACGCGTTGAAGAAGGTAAATATATTGTCCTGTTCGCACCGCGCCAAACAGGTAAGACCACTTTCTTTCAGGCTGCGTTGGAAACGCTCGCGGTCGGTAACGCTGCTACCGCTCACCCGAAATCCGCTTCAGACTTACCTTACTTCCCGATCCAACTGAATTTTGATATTTATAAAAACCTCGCCTTATCTGCGTTCTATGGGCATCTCTATGAACAGATCCGGGAAGAAGTAGAGACAGTTTTCCAGAAACGCGGTGCTATGCCGTCTGAGGCTTTACATCAATTTCTGGAAGACACTACGTTAACAGATCATCTCTCAATGCTGTCGTTCTTTAAACGGTTCGCGCGTTTTCTTGGGAATCAACAGGTTGTGCTTGTTATCGACGAGTTTGATGGTATTCCACAAGTTGCCGTAAGCGATTTTCTTCATACCCTCCGTCATATCTACATTGCTGGGAAGCCCCGATGTCCGCACAGTGTCGGTATCATTGGCGTTAAAAGTATCGCACAACTCAACTATGACCGGTCTATCTCCCCGTTCAATATCCAAGACGAGTTCCATCTACCCAACTTCACCCTCGAACAGGTGCAGGAACTGCTTGGACAATATACAGACGAAGTCGGACAATCCTTTGTCCCCGAAGTTATCGCAGCTATTCATAAACAGACTGCCGGACAACCCGTCCTTGTCAACCGATTCGCACAGATTCTCACAGAAGAACTGGACATTCCCAAAACTGAGCCGATTACTATGGCACACTTTTCAGAGGCACACACGGAGCTCCTGGCGGAAGATAACGCTAACTTCACACATCTACTTACCAATATCAAAAGAAACCCGCATTTTGAAAATCTGCTGATGCGAATTATGGCACACGAGGAAGGTGTTGATTTCAATCTACGGAGTGACGTTATAAATGAACTTGCCACGTACGGGGTCATTGCCAGAGGTGAGGACGGTATGTGTGAAATTGTTAATCCGATTTATCTATATTGTATCCTGCAAGCGTTCAAGCCTGTCGTGAATGGATTAGAGAGCGAGTACCTTCCTGAAAGTACTCAGGAGGGCTTTCAGGATTATCTCACATCTGCAGGACAGCTTGATATGGCAGCGTTGCTGGACAACTTTCGAGATTTCATCGTCCGTGTCGGGTTCCAAATTTTACAGGTCCCCGATACGCCCCAAGAATCGGTTGGCAGACATCTCCTGCTCGCCTATCTTGATCAGTTTGTTAAAATCGTCGGTGGTTTTATGCATATTGAAGTGCAAACCGGCAGAGGACGGATGGACATCATTATTATCCATAACCAAGAGAAATATATCGTAGAAACAAAAATTTGGAGAGGGGATAGGCGTTATCAAGCAGGCAAGAAGCAGCTCGCAGCCTATCTCAGATCTGAAGGAATAACAGAAGGATACTACGTTGTTTTTGACCATCGACAGGACCCGGAACCGCGAGTAGAGACGGAAACAGTAGCGGGTTTAACGGTTCGGAGTTACATCATTCCTGTGATGCCAGAACCACCTTCGGGGCCCCACTTTTTGTAGCGTAAACTTTCAGTTTGCGTTCCACATGCACAACCTAACAGGTTATGCTACAAAGATGGCAACTTAGGTTAACCGTAAGGGTTTATAGTCCTTTTTCTTGTTTTCACCGTTAAAGAAAAAATAATTTGGTGGAAAGTGTAACATTTTGAGAACTTATTTATGCCTTGCGAGTGCTACGTATGACTGAGGTTATCGTCTGAATTGTCGGTTTCTTGTTTGTAAGCGTCCAATTTCCGATGTAGCGTTCGGACCCCGATATCAAGAATCTTCGCCGCCTCTGTTTTGTTACCGTCGACTTCCGCAAGCGTCTTTTGGATAGCGACTCGCTCAATTTCCGCCATTGTCATACCGACCCTGCCGATAACCCCTTCATCATCAAGCACGGGTAGATACTCACCTGGTACCTGCGAACCACCGCGTTGTTCCACAGGTGCCTCTATCGGCAAAACTCCGTTTTGCGCCCGATGCTCAAGCACTTTGGCTATCGCTGAAAGGATTTCCAACGCTTTTTTGAGAACGTCCGCAGCGTCGTCGGTTTCGCTAATTTGCATCCAGCTGGTATCTTCATCCGGTATTAGGAACGGCATCTCATCGCTCGTGGCAGCAGTTGGCTCAAGCAGACGGATTGCAGAGAGAATAAGTCCAAGGATCGTCTTGTAAATCGCTATGTTTTCCGTTGCGATCGCACTACCAGCAGTATCAACAACCTGTAAGGAACTCCCCGGCACATTCAGAAGTTCAGATTCTTCATTGGGCGTGTCAATCACCTGTGTAGGTACGAGTTGCGTGCCCGAGGCTGGCACAGGCAGTAAAGCAACCTGCTCAGATTCCGAGTCCGATGGGAAATCGTTCAATTGTAACTCCTCGGTAGTGGACAGAATAATAGCGGTTTCTATGGCATTCCTCAGTTCACGAACATTGCCGAACCAGTCAGCATTTTGGAGATAATTGAGTGCCTGTTGGGTTATGCCGGTAATGGGTTTACCGTGTTCCGCGCTCAATTCAGAGACGAACGCGGAGACGAAAAGCGGGATATCTTCGCGCCGAGCGCGCAGGGGTGGAATCTGTATACGAAAGAGGTTCAATCGGTAGTAGAGGTCTTGTCTAAATTTCTTTTGTCTCACCGATGTCACAAGGTCAATATTCGTGGCGGCGATAATTCGGACATCCACTTTAATATTTTTTTCGCCACCGAGCCGTGTGAATTCCTGTGTCTCAAGGACCCGCAGGAATTTCACCTGCACTTCAGGCGACATTTCGCCGACCTCATCCAAAAACAGCGTGCCGCCGTTGGCTTGTTCAAACACACCGCGACGTTGGCTGGTTGCTCCCGTAAAAGATCCTCTCTCGTGACCGAAGAGTTCACTTTGAAGGAGGTCTTGGTAAAACGCGCCGCAGTTGACGGCTTTGAAGGATCGGTTTTTACGGGGACTCCTTTCGTGGATCGCCTCTGCGATGACATCTTTGCCAACACCCGTTTCACCCGTGATCAGGACAGTCGCTTTCGTCGGCGAGACCTGCGCGACTTGGCGCAAAACCGCCTGCATCGGTGCGGATTCGCCGATAATGCGGCGTGAACTGCCATTGGTAACAGGTATTGGAAGACTCATCTTCTTTTGTCCTTTTACAACATCCCTTTTTTACGACCTATGTACGATTTCCAGTAACTGCTGAGGATCTTGTTTGACTTGCTCAAACACATCGAAGCCATCACGACAAGCGGCTTCACACAGCCGTCTCAACACAACCCCTTTCAGTGCCTAATTTGTGGTGCGAAGACTTTATTTGTTTCAAGCCTGCCCGTAATTGGGTATTCAAAGGTCCCGTGAACAGCTCCCCAGCGGGCGCGCTGTAGTCCCTATCTTCATGATACCAACCCTCAGCGTTGTAACCACATAATTCTTTTATGCGCCGCTCAAGATGCTCAGGCGAACTGCAGTCTTCACTCCGAAGGAGATTATCGGGCTTATATTTTTGCCTTGTTGTATAAGGACTCAAAACCAATATCTTCATGAAGCCTCTTGCGGGCGTCCGCGATTCCAGAGATACAGGATTGGACTTGCGATGAAGACTGAAGAGTAGGTCCCTACCAGTATACCGACGATGAGTGCCAAGGCGAACGTGTTAATCTCCTCGCCCGAACCCGTGATGAGGAAGATAACCAGAACAACAAACAACGTGGTCAAAGACGTAATAACCGTTCGACTCAGCGACTGATTGATGCTTCTGTTCAAAACCGCAATGTAGTCAGTACCACGTAAGGTTTGTGTATTTTCCCGAATTCGGTCAAATACCACGATTGTATCGTTGAGCGAATAGCCAATAATCGTGAGGAATGCGGCAACAGTTGGTAGATTAATTTCTTTTGAAAGGACGGCAAAGACACCCAAGGTAATAAGGACATCGTGGACAAGCGCGGCGATTGCACCGATGGCAAAACGGAACTCAAATCGCCAAGAGATATATATTAACAAAATCGCAATCGCGCCAAGCACTGACCAGAGTGCCGCCAATTTAAGGTCGCGTCCGACACTCGGTCCAACTTCAGAGATATTAACTCCGCCAGCAAGTGCATGCCAACCATCTCCACCCTCAAGTAGGGCATCTGTGAGAATTCTGCCGACACTTGTGCCTTGTCCCTGAAATTCAGGACGATGTCCCATAGAAACGAATGCTTCATTTTTGCTCGCATCTATCTGAATTGTGGCACGTTCATAGCCGATTTCAGTGAGTTTGGCTTGCAACTCGGTTTCAGTGACTGCCCTGTTGAATTTGGCTTGGATCTTAACGCCCCCCCGGAAATCAATTCCGAAATTGGGTCCTTGATGAATCACGAGGAAAATCAAACCGATAGCAATGATTACCGCTGAGAAGACAAATCCCGTTCGATGTTTGCTGATAAAATCAAAGTTTGTATTTTTAAGTAATTCCATATTTTTAATTATTCCTTGCAGATTAAATGCTGAGTTTCTGCACGTCTCTATTTCCAATAGTCAAACCGTATATCTCACGTGTAACAATAATCGCCGTGAACATACTCGCGAGAATACCGATACCGAGCGTTACCGCAAACCCTTTAATCGGACCCGTCCCGAAATGATAGAGGACCAGGGCGGTAAAGAAGGTCGTAAGATTGGCATCTAAAATTGTTATAAATGCCCGTTGATAGCCGTTTGTGATAGCCGACCAGACGGTTTTGCCGGTTCGCAATTCTTCTCGAATTCGCTCGAAGATTAGCACATTTGCATCAACAGACATACCGATCGTCAGAACAAGCCCAGCAATACCCGGGAGGGTTAAGGCCGCACCGAAGCCCGCCAATGCCCCAAGGATGATGAGCATATTAAAGACCAGCGCAGTAATAGCAACAATTCCAGATAAACGGTAGTAAATCACCATGAAAATGAGAACCCCGCCCAAGCCGATGAGTGCAGCAAGCACACCGTCGTTGATGGATTCCTGCCCAAGCGTGGGACCGACAGTGCGTTCCTCAGCGATCTGAACACCCACCGGAAACGCTCCGGCTTTCAGGATATTGGAAAGGTAACTCGCCTCCTCATAGGTGAAATTTCCTTGAATAATAGCGTTTCCAATAATCTGATCCTGGATGACAGGTGCAGATTGCACTCTACCATCAAGCAGAATCGCCAAATGCTCTCCAATATGGTCCCCTGTGACCTGCGCGAATTTACGTCTGCCGACACTATCAAAACTCATTGATACGACAATGTCAAAACTGGTTCTGCCTGTAGAGGGTCCAGCATCGTTGATGCGGTCACCACTCAGGAGAACAGGGCTTTCAAGCACGTACCAGTTGCCGGTCTCGTAGTGATAGCGGACTTCACTATCATCGGGGATATTATCGGGTATCGGTGTATCCGAAGTTCCGCTCCACAAACTGCCACCCGTCGGTGATTTCTTAACAAGCTTAAATTCGAGCCTGCCCATGGTCTTAACGATTTGTAATGGCTTCGAGGAGTCTTTGGCACCGGGGAGTTCAACGATGATTCTCGGGTGATTCGCCTCTCGTCGGATAGAGGGTTCAGAAACCCCGAAGGCATCAACGCGGTTTCGTAAGACAATAAGCACCTGCTCGATCGCCTGCTCGCTATACCTCTGAATGCCTCGTTCGCTGAGCGTTAACTGATACGTGGTCTGCGTCTCCGTTTCCGTTCCGACCCGTGCCTCTTCAAAAAATTCGACTTCGTTGAGAAAACGTTGGGCTTTCTCCAAGTATTCTGTTTTTCCATCAGCATCCGACCGGAGCCTCGAAGGGATTCCGACGAACACGTTTAGTGTGTCTTGTCCTTCTATCTGTTTAACCTCTCGGCACAAAATATCGTCTGTGCGAAGTCGTTCGGGAATCGAGTGGGTGTGTTCTCGGAGTAGTTCTGCTTTGGAGGCCTCCAAATCTACTTCAAGGACGAGGTGGACCCCTCCCTTGAGATCCAACCCTAACTTCAATCGGTTATCGGGTATGAGTCGCCGCAGGACGGTTGGGAGACTGCCGTATAGGTGCAAATTGTCAAGGGTTGCCTGTGGGTTTTGCCGTGCCTGCTCCGAGATGAGCCGCACATAAAATTCGCGTGCTTCAGTGGTATCAAATTCATAATCACGCGTCTCTTCAAGTTCAAGTTTCCTTAAGTGGACTCGAAAGATATCTTGAAGTTCAAAGGTTGCGTCCTGGAAATTGATGCCTTCAGGATACTCGACATCCGCGAGATTTACCTTCAAAGCGTTGTCTTCAGTGACTTCAAAAGGTGGAAGTTTTTCCTGCATCCAGAGCGGTAGGTTTCCGTACAAGGGATTGTAGAAGTTATCCGGGGTAGGAATGAGGTATAGTACGGAAAACAGAAAGACCCCGAAGATTAAAACTATTTTCCAGATACTGAATCTGTACATTTTTTAATTATTCCTTGCGGCTTTTTAATTTTACCTTGCGGTTCGGTCAGGTGGATTGGTTGAGTAACGTTTCTATCCGTATATCCGCCTGCGTGTTTTTGCGAATCAACGCTGGATTTCGTCTGGGAATAGACGAAATCCGTTCCTTGTATTACATTTGCGCGTGTGGCATTCATCGGGGGTTTTTGCTTGGGCGTTTCTGCGTATTTCTGCGTATTGTTGCAGGCTACCGATGCGTGCTATCAAAACCCACTTTCATCACAGTTATCACGGTCAGATTTTGACGACACAAACGTTAAAAACGCGCCTGGGAGGAATCGAACCCCCGACACGAGGCTTAGGAAGCCCCTGCTCTATCCCCTGAGCTACAGGCGCACGCGTTCATCCTAATATTTAATGAGCGAAAAAATATCGTAATCCGGAATCTGATCTCTCCCGTTGAGTTCAGTCAACTCAATTAAAATAGCAATACCAACAATATGTCCCTCCAATTTTTCGATGAGTTCGACAGAGGCGGTAAGTGTCCCACCCGTTGCTAAGAGATCGTCGCATATTAGCACTCTACTGTCTTTGGAGAACGCATCTTGGTGAATTGTCATTATATCACTACCGTATTCAAGATCGTATATCGCTTCATACGTATGATAAGGCAACTTACTTTGCTTTCGGATAGGAACAAAAGCAGCACCCAATCGATACGCGAGCGCAGCACCGAAAATGAAACCGCGCGCCTCAGTTCCGGCAACAACATCAACCGCCTCCAATTTATAGCGGAGTGCGAATTCGTCAATTGCCCTATGAAAAGCAGTTGGATTTCCTAAAAGTGGGGTAATGTCTTTAAATATAATACCTGCTCTCGGAAAATCGGGTATGTCTCGAATAAATCGCGAAAAATCGTGCATTACGTCTTTCTTCCCTCCTCCTGATGCGGGTGTATCATAATCTTCATCCCCTGCCGGGATTCCATTGCCTCAAACGCTTTGTCAATCTCAATAAGCGGAAAATGGTGTGTGATGAGGGGTTTCACACGCACCAACCCCTTTTCAAGGAGCCGGACCGCCAACTCATGGTGTCGTGGCACACAACCGTGTGAACCTGTCACAAAACATTCTTTATAGTGAATAACATTGGAGAGGACGCTCATCGGACGCATGGTCTTCGGCAACCCACCAAACAGATTGACATATCCCCGGTGCGCTACCATTTCAACCGCTTGTTCGTGTGCCTCAACAGAAGCACACGTCGTAACGACGATATCAGGTCCCTCCCCTTCCGTTTCCGCCTTGCATCTCTCAATCACGTCTTCCTCTTCGGAGGCGATATAAGCATCTGCTTCATAGAACTTTGCGATTTCCATTCGGAGTTTGCTGCGTTGGATACCAATCACCTTCGTCGCCCCCATCACCCGAGCGAGGTCGATCATCATACATCCGATCGGTCCAAGACCGATGATAACGACGGTCTTCCCCAGAGACATGTTAACGAGTTCCAGCCCGTTGATAGCACACGCGAGCGGTTCAGCCAGTGCAGCTTCATCAAAACTGAGCGTCGTATCGAACGGTGTAACCGGTCCTTCGTCCAAAACGAGACGGGGCAGTTTCATATATTGTGCGAAAGCACCGGGAATCTGGTAACCGATGGCGTAGTTGATGGCACAGTTGTTTCCGAGCCCATCTCGGCACCAACGACATTGCCCACAGGGGACATCCGCACCGATTGAAACGCGATCGCCTTCTTTGACGCGCGTCACATTTTTGCCTGTTTTAACGATGACACCGGAATTTTCATGCCCAATGATGGTAGGGGGTTTGACTCTTGGGTTCCCGTGATGGAGAATACGAACATCGGAGCCACATATACTGACAGCTTCAACACGCATCAAAGCGGCATCATCGTCAATTTCGGGTTCAGGGACCTCTTGCACACTCAAATTATCAAGACTTTCAAGTATAGCCGCTTTCATTTTTTTAATCATTTGCTCCTGGGCATCGTTCTACTGCGTTCCACGATGGTCTCTGGTAAAGTTAGGACCCTTTCCACACCTACAACAGGTTCTCAACTTAACGGAAAACCCGTGCGTAATATAATGGAGCACAGTTCAGATACAATTTTTAAAAATACTCACCAGACGGATGAATCAAAACTTTTGCGTAAAACTCACTTTTATCTCGCATCCTATGCAACATGTCAGTACTCTCAACCAGCGGAACTTTGTGCGTTATTAGAGGCGTGAGCGTTAGCATACCAGAAGCAATCGCTTGGAGCACACTACGCCAGTCATCGTCGTTGCCTGCTGCACTGTAATCGGAATTCCAAGTCCCGAAAATAGACACCTCACGCCGCATCAATTGCGAGATAAGAGATGCCGGTAGCGTCACGTCTGCAGCGGGATTGCCGAGTAAAACGACACTCCCTTCGCGTCCTACACTCCCTAAGGCACTCCGATAGGTAGCGGGAACCCCCGCCGCCTCAATACAAACATGCGCCCCTTTTTCATCAGTGTGTGCATTCACAATCTCAATTGGTTCGTCAGTCGTGCTATTGAAAACCTTGTCGAAACCGAGTTGCTGCGCCAGTTCCAGTTTCTCCGGAATAATATCAAAAAGCAATACTGCTGCCGCGCCCATGATTCTCGCCCATTGTGCGACCATTAACCCGATCGGTCCGGCACCGAAGATAGCGACCACCTTTCCCGCAAGCGAGGTTCCAACACGACGGAGGGCGTGCAGTGCGACTGCGGCAGGCTCTGTCATTGATGCCTCTTCCAGCGTCACTCCGTGCGGCACAGGTATCAAGTTCGCCTTCGGCGCGACGACACATTCAGCGAAGGCACCATCGCTCCGTGAACCGAGATAGTCGTAATCATGGCATTGGACATATTTCCCCTGTTCACACGCTGGACACCTGCCACACCAGAGCAATGGAAAGACGACAACAGGATCTCCCGGCGAGAAGTCTTCAACGCCAGAACCACACGTCTCCACAATACCTGCGAATTCGTGCCCACAGACGGTTGGAAAACTATAGGTGCCTTTGACAAAGATTCTCGGAATATCGGAACCACAGACCCCACAGAACCCGATTCGGACGCGCACTTCGCCTCCAGAAAGTTGCGGCACTGGAATTTGTTCTAATCGTAAATCTCCAACTCCATGAAGGACGAGTGCCTGCATCATATCCCTCTTTCCGCAAGCCCAATGGCAATCGCTTTCTGTGCCTGCTGAATGTTCTCATGCCGTGAACCCGACTTTTGAAAAACGCTACTGGTTCCGCCGACCAAGATATCTGCACCCGCAGATACCATTTTCGGGATATTCTCAAAACTTACGTTGCCATCAACTTCAATGGGTAAATCTACACCGCGTTCTTCCAAAAAAGCACGACATTCCGCGATCTTTCGGAGGGTCGCCGGGACTAACTTCTGTCCTGCGAACCCCGGATTCACCGTCATAATCAGCACAAAATCGAGCCGTTCCAGAACATAAGCCAATGCAGAAAACGGCGTTGCTGGGTTGAGCGCAGCACCTGCCTTGATTCCGTGTGCTTGAATCAGAGACAACGTTCTATCAAGATGCGTTGCTGACTCAACGTGAACGGCTATCTGCTGAACACCAATCTCAGCGACCGCATCAACAAAGAAATCGTTGTTCTCTACCATGAGGTGAATGTCAAAAGTACTGTCTGTCTTCGCACGTAATTGTTGAATAAGTGCAAGTCCAATCGGCATATTCGGGACAAAATGCGCGTCCATTAAATCAAAATGGAGCATATCAATACCAGCGGCTTCTAATTCCCGAATATCCGTTTCCAAGTTGCATAAATCCGCACACATCACAGATGGCGCGATGCGGATGGACGGTTCTGAAGAAACCGTATTTGGCGTAGACAAATTGGCACTCCTATAGCGTCAAAATTCCCGTGCTTATTCTAATAACAAAGCCAATTAATAGTATAGCATAAAATGCAGAATTTGTCAAATTTCGGCACGGCGTGTAAGGTCAGGAATATTCTAAAACCTCGCGAAACTGTGAATCCAAATCTGAGGACGGGTCAAAAGGGATGTTAATCGGTTGGTGAGAAATAGCACTCGCATATATGCCCAAAATCGCATTGAACTGGTGCAATGCAAGTTTTAGATTCGTTTCGACGGGACGGGTATCGTCTTCAATCCAGTCGAACATCGCCTGCGTCAAGTTGGCTTGGGCAAGGTCGTTTTTTGCGCGCCAAGTATCGGGGGTCTGCACACCGTTCTCGGTTAACCGAGGCGTGACGATTTCCCACCTGTTGAATTCCTCAAAGAGGACATGCCCCTTCTCGCAGTATGCGGCGACGCGACAATGCTTGTAGATCGTATCGTCGTCTATGACGCGTGGAGAGGTAGAGCCGGTGTTCCACACTCCATAGACACCGTTTTCAAATAAGACCTGACACGACGATGTATCGGGAGCAGGATAGTCACTATCAAGCGACTCAGCCCCGCTCGCAGTGCCGAAGACCCTGACAATAGGTGAATCGTTGTTCAGGGACATCGCCCAATCAATGATATGTGTGCCTTGAGCGGTGAGGTTCATCCCACACGAAAAATCTAAAAAGCGAATCTCTCCCAATTCACCGCTCTCGACTGCCTTCCGGCAATGGGTGAAGTCGGGATGCCACCGGTACTGTTTGCCGATCCCGAATTTTGTAGCGGTCCGCGCCTCCAACTCAGATAAAAAACGCCAATCTTCAACACCACAAGCAATCGGTTTCTCAACGATGCACGCCGGAACCCCCAATTCCGATACCATCGGTATCAACTCACGCCACTGGTCAGGCATTGCGACGAGATGAACTAAATCAGGTTGCTCTACGCGGAGCATCTGTTCAGCATCTGCATAGCCGGTGATACCGAAAGTCTCGGCGAATTTTTCACGTCGGGCGACATCCGAACGGTTGGCACACGCGACCAACTCGCCACTCGAAACGTGTTGATAGGCGTTCGCATGACCATAAGCCCTGCCACCGCAGCCAATGATCACACTCCGATATTTTGACATTTTTCCTCACAATGTTTAATGCTCCAACTTGACGCGTGCCCAGACCGTTGTCAAACGCCCTTCTGGTGATACAGGCGTAAACCCAAAGAGTTTACCAAGTCCCTCATTCATGATGTCATTGACATCGGCTTCACTTAACGCGGTATTGAAAATAGCGACATCGTCCATGAGTCCCCACGCCGGTCGCTGATCCGGCATACCGCCAATATTGAGAGCTTGTCCTGTCAATCCAAAAACACCACCCGTATTGGCTTGTGCATCCACTTTGCCATCTACATAGGCGATCATTTTCTTACCATCATAAGTGAAGGCGATGTGATGCCATTTATCGTCATTGACGAGCGTTGGACCCGCAACCCATGCCGGTGCGAGCTGCCCACTACCGATTTCAACCTTACCGTGCCCACCGCCTCTTCCGGGTCCGAAGATGTTCAACAAGCAGGTATACATGAAATTAATGATGGCGTGGTCGTCATTACAGCAACCCCCGAGGACGACTTTCTCCTTTTTCTTGAGTTTCACCCATGTCGTCGTGGTATATGTCTCAGCACAACTGTCCAAACTCTTTGAAGTTTCGACCGTCGCAACTTGGAAATCGTCGTCACCGGAGAGACTCAACGCCTTCTCGAATTTCCCATCATCCACTAATTCGGCACCTTTCAACAATTCAGCGTCGTTGCCGTTCCCCGTAGAATCGGGAGACATGTCTTTGTTATCAACCTCATCAAAGAGCCATACGCCAACGATACTTTTCGTATCAATTGCTGCATCGCTGATAGATGCAAATATCATTGGAATCGCCACTAAACAAACCATCCCGAGAATAAATAGTTTTCGCACGGTAATTGCCTCCATCGTTTGAAATATCCATTATCTTACCTTAAGGGTGTCAAAGCTGTCAATAGAAAAAAGATGTGCAGCTTTGCACTGAATTTGTTAAAATATCTGAACTGACGACTGACAACTATTAAAACCGATGTAAACAGGAAGACGCAATTTATCGTTAAATCATTGACCAAATCGCTGAGTCTACAACAACATTGTAGACGGATTCTCTGAAAGGTACGTTAAAGTCCAAGTGCATGATGTTTAACCGCAAGGAAAGTTAAAAAATTGTCGAAATTTGTAAACCTGTTAACCTCAAAAACGCAAAGTCTGCTGTTAAAAACTGGGATTCTCCTTATTATCATCCTCTGTTCAACGTCTGAAGTCGTCGTCAGTCGTATTGCCGAAGAAGAGCCTGAACCCAAGAAGCAAACGCAAACAGACCTTGCAACATCTGACACTCGCCCTACCACTCTGGATTCCGACACGTCCGAAACACCATCAGAAAATCAACACTATACTGGATTCGGATTATTTACCCGCGACGTCTTCGACCCCGATAGCGACGCTAAACACTTCATCTGGCAAGAGGAAAAGGAGCAAGTCGAGGTTCCTGAACAGATAGAGGAAGAAGACCTTCTCATCCAACCCTACCTCGACAGTCTCCGGCACTGGCGGTATCCTCCCCATCTCACCGATCTCAATAAACTCTATGACTGGAAACCAAAACCGAAGCGTGATGAAAAAGGCATCGCTCTCCCGATGGATTCCAATCTCAGGATAACAGGCTTACAATCTGTAACCGTAGAGGCAAACAGGACCCACTATTTCGGTGAAGGCGATCTGAACCGATACGGGGGTTATGGCTATGGTGGCGGATATGGAGGCTACTCATCAGGGCTTGACTTGGGGCTCACCTCGTCTTACGGTTACGAAGACTTCGGTTACAGCAGCAGCGGGTTTGGTGGCGGATACGGCTCGGGATATGGAAGTAGTTACGGTAGTTATGGTTCCAGCTACGGTTCAAGCTACGGCGGGTTTGGGGGTGGATACGGCAGTGGCGGTGTTCCACGCGCAAGTGGGTTTAACCTACGTCAAATACAGCAATTTGGGCTACACGGTCGCGTGGGACAACGGACGCATATCGCTGTAGACTATAGTGCTGGCGGCAGCGGCTTCGGTAGCGGTAGCTATGGCGGCGGATATGGTGGATACGGCGGCGGGTACGGCGGGGGCTATGGCATCGGCGGCACCAAGGAACAGAAGATTAAAATCTGGTACGAAGGGACACCAGAGAGTATTATAAAAACCATCTCCTTTGGCGACATCACACTCAGTTTACCGAATACCCGTTTTCTGAATATCAACCGGAATCTGTTTGGACTTGAAGGCGTCTTTGAGTGGAAAAACACACGTCTGACGGCGTTCGGTTCTCGGAGTAAGGGAATACGTGAGGTGCGTACGTTCCGGGGGCAGTCGCGGCGCGCGGGTGGCGGATATGGTTATGGACCCCGCGGGATCCAGATACCGGATACCAACTACGTAAAAAATCGGTTCTATCACATCCAAAAAGGTGAAGACAGCGAACTACACGACGCATATCTCCCCATCAAATCAGGGAGCGAGCAAATTTTCATTGACGACGGCGTCGTCGGAAACAACCAGGGCGGTCAAAGAACGAGTCGCGGCTACTTCAATCCCCAATTCTCCGGTCAGGATTACAATATTGACTACGAAACCGGTGAAATAGAATTCCTATCTCCGATTTCTGCCAATTACACTATCGTCGTCTCGTATGAATATTTAGGCGGAGACGGCGGCATCGTCGGTAAATCTGAAGTCTTTGTTGATGAAAACGGAGACGGAACGCTTGACGAAGAGGGTGAGGAAATCGGCTACGTCGTGCTAAAAGAGAAGGGATTTCGTGGGACAGAGGCAACGCACGTTTATAGCCTTGGCAACCGCAACATTAATCCACGTGATTTCACACTCACACTCCTCCGACAAGGACAAAGCGAAACCTTCCAGACGAATACTCGCTCTGTTCCATATCTCGAAATTTTTGGGTTGGATCAGAATAGTGATGGTATTGTAGATGCCCAGTTTATAGACTATGACAGAGGCTTACTCCGTTTCCCCACGACAGATCCGTTTCAAATTGTAGACCCAGCCCATCCATATTACGATTATCGCGATTCACTCAACAACACTGCCATCTATCTCGAAGGTGTCCGAACAGATGCCCAAGTCTACACGATTATAGCCGACTACGCGTACCAATCAGAAACTTACAATGTAGGTTTGTTTGTGATTCCAAACAGCGAGACAGTCCGATTGAACGGGCAGCTTTTGACGCGCGATACCGACTATATGATGCTTTATGAGGTCGGGACTCTCCGATTTTTCAGACAACTCGATGAGTTCGATGAAATCGTCGTGGAATTTGAAAAGACACCCTTTGGTGGTTCATCACAACAAGCTGTAGCCGGTGTCTGGTTAGAGTACACACGCAAACAGGAACCCAAATCCGATAGAGAACAGAGCCTTGAAGACAGATTCAATCGGTTAGGGGGACTTCAAACAATGGACGCAGATATGCTTGGTGAAGGAACGGATGCCTTCGGTAGAGGCGGGTCAGGTGGGCTTCAACGGAGGAGCGGCGGTTTCGGAGGTTTCGGGAGCAGTTCTGGCTTCGGTAGGAGCAGTTTCGGGGGTGGACTCGGCGGAGGTTATGGCGGGGGTTATGGCGGCTACAGTAGTTTAGGAGGTCGCTCGCGAAGCTACTACGGTAGTTATGGCGGTGCGATGAACTATTTCAACCCCGTTTTTCAAAAGGGATTTTCGCTCTCAACGGGTTATATTCTGAACACCGGACAAAAACCAGCGGAAATACCAGATGTGAATAGCGTGCCAAACCGCTTACAAGCGTTCAATGTGAATACGAGTTTTGGACGGGAGTTTAACGCTGCTGGTATTTTAAACCTGTTGCCCTTTATTAACATGAGAAACCTGCCACTCTCAGTTGACTTCAGTGGAGAAGCGGCTTATTCACACAACAACCCAAACAGTATTGGCGTCGCGCTTATTGATAGCATGGAAGGAGCAAAGGACTCAACGACCGTGCCGACATTAAAATACAATTGGAAACCCAGCAGTGTCCCATACGTATCGGAAAATGCGCCAACACCGCCCAGAGATTCCGCTTACTACGTTATACCGACCGACGAGAATAGAGTGATCTTTAACGTTGTGCTAAAAGACAAAAACGAAACGGAAGCAATAGGCAACTATATGCGGAACCGCGATGTGCCAGCCTCATCAATTCAACCGCTCTCTCTCTCGACTGAAGAACGCCTCATTATGGAACTCGGCTACAATTTCACAGATGTGATCGCCGAGTGGGGCGGTTTTTCAAACGGTCTCTCGGCATCCGGGGTAGACTATTCGGAACGTAGCTTCGTTGAAATTTGGATGCGCGTCCAAGGCGACGACAATGTGACACTCCACTTGAATCTCGGGGTAGTGAACGAAGATACAGATGCCGATCAACGACTGGATAGCGAAGATCTTCCAGAAACCCTAACGGATACGAATGGAGACGGAAGTATTGATGCCTTGGATTTAGACCTGGAGAATCTCTCAGAGATCGATCGCTATCGTGGGAACGGTGCCCTCGATACCGGTGAAGACATCGGATGGGGACATAACGGTCCGCTTGAGAGAACATCTATCGGTGTAGGCAACCAGATTCTGGACAGCGAAGATCTCAACGGTGATGGTGTCCTTGACAGTATAGATGCATATTTTGAGGTAGCGATACCCCTCAATGAGATTCCGAAAGAATGGGTTAAAAGCAAAAATGCAAACGGTTGGATGTTCCTCAGTATTCCACTCTCTAAATTTAAGCCAGAGGGGTCCCGACTGCCGAGTCTCGTTTTCGTGCAACACTTCCGATTCTGGTTGAGCAAAAACGCACCCGGTAACGTAGAAGGTTTATTGCAATGGGCGGATATTGAAATTGTTGGCAATAAATGGAAGCAGGGAATCATCACCCGGTCACGTTCTGTAGGAGGGGTTTCTAACCCCGATTCCTTGGACTCCATAACGAACAACCCAGCACTCGCCTCGACTGGAAACACCTTATCAACGAGTACAGTTGTGGAAGACACATTGGAAAAATTCATTGTTGGCACGAGGGATAACTTCAGTTACGATGCGTATCAAAGTGCGTATCTGGATATCGAAGATAACGAGCTCTTCAAAAAATTACATCCATTCACAGCCACTTCACTCGGCTTTCAAACACAACAGCAACGTGAACAGACACTGAGCCTTGAATATTACCTCTTTCCCGGCTCCTACGGTGTCACCTCAAAACAATTGAAAGGCTTAACACAAAGTGAAGGGCAAGATTTCAGCAAACACGATACACTTCGCTTTTGGCTCTATGGGGACAAAAGCGATACAACCTTCGTTTTACAACTCGCACCTACCGTCCGAACCGGCTATCGCAGCTCCTTCTATAGTTCAGATCCGTTTGTCAATCAGACAGAACAGGAAGATGATATTAACGTTTTCGAGAATCTAACAGACTACTATGAATATACAGTCCCGATTGACTTTGAGGGGTGGAAGTTAATCGAAATTGATTTGCGGGACCTCCGCAGAAACGACTATCCAGATGTAGCCGAAACGCAAAATCCAGAGCCACAAGCCCGTAATGAAATCGAGGGCGACGCTACGCAAACAAACATTATTCATGAAACCGACCTGACCGACCCGCAAGGAACAATTGAAGAACCGGATGGACAGCCCGATGGTTTCACGATTCGAGGGAAGAATAGCATGCGGCTCTCCATCAAAAACATCGGCGGTATCCTCTTGGGTATACGGAACGACACTGGCGGTGAAATCAGTGGAGAAATCTGGGTAAATGAGATTCACCTCGGCGATCCACTCGTGCGTGCCGGATGGGCGCGTCGCGGCAATATGTCGGTGGCCCTCGGTAGAATTGTTAAATTACGCGGCGGCTACGCAAGCCAAGACAAAGATTTTGAAAGCGGCGCGGGTGAAGTCGGTAGACAACGACTCTCCTCACGCGGATATAGCACGACAAATAACGATTTTAATATCGATGCAGACGTCACGCTATTTCCATGGCTGCCGATACGATACGGGATCCGACAGCAAGACACGGAAACCGAGAGCCAGCGCGGTAGTTACAGCAGCTTTCAGAGCGGGAAAAGTGAAATTCGCACCCGAGATATTTCTGTGCAGTTCATTCAAAACCCGTATCCGAATCTCGGTTTTGCTTACAACTACCAAGACTTTTGGAACGAACGTCAAGGTACACAAATTAGCCATCTTTATACGGGTAGCTTCCGGTATGAACTCGGTTCAAAACTCGGGGTCAACGCTCAGTATCGGCACGAAGACATACTCGCAAAACCCGAAACCGCAACGGAGACAGCTTCGACCTCAACATCCTACTATAGTTACGGCTACGGTAGAAATCGAGATGAAAAAACAGATAGCGGCACCATAACATTTAATATTAATCCAACGAGTATCTTCAGTCTGAACCCGAGTTACGATGTCCGTCGAACGCTTGAAAGACGGGAAGATTCAAACGCCAGCACTTCACTTGCTGGCAATATAACGAATTTGGGGTTGGAAACCTCTCCTACAACTGCCGAATCCGAAGAAGAGACACCCATCGAAGACGTTAAATGGTCAATCGCTGAGCGCGAACACCGATTGTCGCTGACCCCACGCTTAAATCGGGATCTGATCGGCATGCGCCCCACCGTAACGAGCCGTATGAGTTTTCGTGAAAACTGGTTCCGTGAACAGAAAAACGCTTCACTCAATGGAAACGTCAGTTTCGGCGTGAATCTCCGCGTTCAAAAATGGTTTGGATGGTTCCTCAACGAAGGGGATGGCAGAAAGGAAGAAGGGAAGGACGGGGTACCCAACCTTCCAACCTCCCAACCTTCCAATCAAAAATCTTCTACGCTTCCAACGGATTCGGGGTTGGAAACCGCTCCCGCGCCCACTCCTATGACCGATGACCCCAGTACACAATTAAGGGAAAATGGTATTGACGAAACACAAATCCAAGAGTTAGAAGAGAACCGAGGAGATTGGATCGAACGCGATAAAAGCGAATTGTCATCTGTAGGCGCGAAAACCAGAGATAGTGGAACACAAGCGGGAACAGTGTCAGAGGTCAAAGACGGTATCCTGCATCGCATTCTGAAAAGTTTCACTGTTAACACCAACGCAAACTTCACCGCTACTGAATCGTATCGGCAACTTGCATCTGGCTTATCAATGTTAGAAATCTATTCGCTCGCGGACGATGCAAAGGAACGGACAAACTCCCGGCGCAGCAATCGTTACACAGTACGGAGTTCGGTAGACCCGTGGAATTGGGCATCCTTCGGAACGAACGTCAGCACTTCCGACAGTTTCCGAAAAAGTTCAGGGACAACCTACATACAGAACACCAACGCTTATGAAGCCGACGTAAAATTGAAAGCGCGAGAGACCTCCAGTTTTCAACTCCGCTACAGTTATACAACGCGAAATAATGGGACCCTGGATACTATACTCGGCGACAGCAAAGCACATACGCCTTCATTGAGTTGGATGCAAACATGGGGCAAAGAGACTCGGACAGCGTTGGGTGTCCGGACTACGATTCGAGACCAACTACGAAGCGGTATTAGAAGCAACGCGCTCATCGTTACGCCAAACGTGAGTATTGAATACAAATACCGGACAGAAAATGGCATACGGATACCGTTTTTCGGTAGAATCCCTCTGAAGCACGATCTCGATTTAACCAATACCCTTTCCTGGGCTATCCGCAGAGAACAGTACGGCGCGAACCTTGAAGAGCGTTCAGAAAGATATGAAACTACCTTGCGCGTGGGTTACAAAATTAGCACGCATATCACAGCGAATTTTCATCTCGGCTTGAGTTACAACCATGATAGGGTTGAAGAAGGCAGAGATTTCCTCTCCATCGCCACTGCACTCACCGTCCGCGGCGAAATCCAATAAACAAAATCCAAAGATTACAAGGAAATGATGAGAAAAAAATTGGAAAGAAAAGCATTTTATGGCATAATAACTGAAAACTCTAAAAAAAAGGAAAAACATGAGCGGAAACCACAATACAGATATACCTCGCCCAGAGTACCCGCGTCCAGATTTTCAACGCGGAACATCAGAAGGCATCGACTGGATCTGTCTGAATGGTCCATGGGAATTCGCTTTTGACCCTGACGATATCGGTGAACAAGATCAATGGTTTGGTCTGAGATCTCCAACTACTGATTCCGTATGGACATTGCAAATACAGGTTCCCTATCCTTGGGAAAGCCTTGCGGCATGGGGCGACGAAGAACAAGCAGATAACACAACCTATTTGAGCAAAAACGCCTATATCACACCTGAAGAAGTCACCTGTGGCGGTTTAGAACGTGGGGGAAATTATCGGGAACAACCGAGACATACAATCGGTTGGTATCGCAAAATGGTCTCTATCCCCGAGAATTGGGGGGACAGACGCGTTATTTTGAAGTTCGGTGCCGTCGATTGGGAAACGAGTGTCTGGGTGAACGGTAAAATCATTGGTAAGCATGAAAACGGGTACCTGCCGTTTGAATTTGATATTACAGACGCACTCACACCAGGGGAACCCACTCTTATTGTCGTTCGGGCTTACGACGCGCAGGACCACGGCGAGCAACTCGCGGGTAAGCAGATAGGTTGGTATGAACGCACCAGCGGTATCTGGCAGTCTGTCTACTTAGAACCCAGAAACGAAACATACATCGCGGAGTGCCACATAACACCCAATATTGACAACGCTTCCGCCACGTTTGCCGTTAAGGTAGATGGAAACTTAGACCCAGAACTCAACTTACATTGGCGTTGCGACGGACAGAATGGAACAGTTGAAGTTTCTGGTAGCGATACACACTGGACCGTTACGATCCCTCCTGAACAACTCCGCTTGTGGGATGTGGATACGCCACATCTCTATCATGTGACCCTTGAATTGCTGGAGGACCCTAATCTAAAAATTGATAGGATTTACACCTACTTCGGAATGCGGAAGGTTTCCATCGCGAAAGCCCCGGGTGGGGATTATCAGTATATCTACCTCAACAACCGCCCTATCTACCTGCTGGGTGCGCTCAATCAGTCGTTTAACCCGGAAGGCGTGTATACGTTCCTGACAGATGAAGCGATCCGTAGGGATATTGAACGCGCGAAAGAATTCGGATTCAACTTCCTCCGACTTCACATCAAGGTAGATGAGCCGCGCCTTTACTATTGGGCTGACAAGTTGGGATTGCTCTTTATGTGTGACATCCCGAATTTTGGCGACTATACGGAGAAAGCAAAAGCACGATTTGTGGAAACACTTCATGGAAACATTGCACGTGACTACAATCATCCTTCAATCATCTCATGGTGCAATTTCAACGAAACTTGGGGACTCGGTAGCAGGGAGTATAAAGAGATGCACGAACGGCAAGAATGGGTACGTGAGATGTACCACCTCGCTAAATCTCTCGACACCACCCGCCTCATTGAGGACAACTCGCCCTGTTTATACGACCATGTAGAAACAGATATCAACTCATGGCACTTCTACATCAACGATTATGACCGCGCGAAAGAACACATCGCGAACGTCGTGGAAGAAACATACCCAGGTTCAGCATTCAATTACGTCGGTGGTAATGTCCAGAAGGATGCTCCGTTGATTAACAGCGAATATGGTGGCATCTCAGCAGGTGCCGGGGATAAGGATGTCTCCTGGTGTTTCAAATACCTTACCAACGAACTCCGCCTCCATCCGAAAATCTGCGGGTACGTCTATACCGAGTTGCAGGACATCGAGTGGGAACACAACGGTTTCATGAAATACGACCGCTCAATCAAGGCTTTCGGATACGATTATCTCGATATTAACACCTTAGATTTTATCGGTATTGATTATCCGCCTGGGACAACAGTTACAACGGGTGAGAAAGTGAAGGCTGACATCTATGCGAGCCATTTCTCACACAAAACCATCACAGATACAACACTCCACTGGCAATTGGATACGATGTCAGCAACGGGAAACATCACACGAGGCTCCGTTTCAGGAAGCGTTGATGTTCCATTCCCGCAGTACCAAGTGCAAAATGTGCATCAGCTTGAACTTACCATGCCTGATGTTCACCCCGCAGTCGGTACACTCCACGTCTGGGTAACAGATGGCACAGGTTCCGTTGTCGCCCGTAATTTCATCAACTTTGAGCATGTGGGAGGGGATTGTATCCCCGAAGTAAACCCAACAGTTGAATCAAAAGATTCCCAGATTAGTATCAACCACGACCCTGGAAGCGCGTCCAAATCATCCTGGGATGAACCCATAAGTGAAGCACAATTGTTTTCCGCAGCGGGAAGTGGTTACGTCGAATATGAGATTTCGTTGATAGAAGGGATCGATCCAGCAAATTCCGCAGAGATGGAATTGATCTTTGAAGCATCCAGCTCAAACGGTGGTGCACGTCAAACGGAACCTGAAAAACACCCATCCGATGTGACGATCTCTGTCAACGGTGTTGAAATCGAGACGATCCACATACCCGACTGTCCGGCGGATGCGCGCGGTGTGCTTTCTTACATCCACGGGCAACCCGGCATCTATGGCTACCTTTATCGGGTTAAGGTAGACCCGTCTATTGTTTTTGAGAACAAGGCAGACACATTAACAGTCCGATATGAAGTGAAAGCAGATGCTGCGGCGAAAGGAGGGTTTGCACTCTACGGTGCACGTATGGGTAGATACCCGACTGGACCCCATTTTTCTCTACGTTGTTAATGATTAAATCTGAGATGCTGCGTCTGACGTTTTATAGTGAGAATGTAGTGTTCCAATCCTAAAAAAACATTTATAACCTAAAGCAGGTTTTTTACCAATTTTAGATCGATGCCGACAACGGAGGCATCGCCCAGGAGGAATAGTTAAAAAGATGGCAAGTCCTGAGTTTGTATTCACACGTCACCCCAATTTAGAAATTTCTTGGCCCTACGTACACGAACAGATGGTGAGTCGCTTAGAAGAATTAGGTGTAACACTCGTCCTGAACACAGACAACCGAGACCCTATTCACGAACAGATCGACTTAAGCGAAACCATCGGACTATCTCACTTCGGCGGAAACCTGACTGAAGCCTGTATCGCGGCAGCCCCGAACCTGAAGGTGTTCGGAGCGATGACCGACAATTCTGGACACGGTATCCCGTATCAGGCACTTCAAGCACGGGGTATCCCTGTGATTGAATCGACACGGGCGTGGTCGCAATCTGTAGCAGAATGCGCTTTCGGTCTGGCATTGTCTTCACTGCGTCGGACAGCACAATGGCACCTGCGGATGGCACAGGGCGAAAAACTGTGGGATTGGGAAAACCCGATGTGGGGTTCGCTAAACGCACGTGAAAGCGGTGCACCCCTGGATAAACTCCCTGCCGCACATCAGTTCTGTGACGACCCCGATTTCGTCAACGGTGATCTCGGAACGAAACGGATAGGTGTTATCGGACTCGGGCAAATTGGCGGAAAGATCGCAAAATGGTGCAGCGTCTTCGGCGCGACGGTGATGGGCTTCGATCCTTATGTACCGGACGAACTTCTCCAAGAATGGAACGTGCAACGCGCCGATATGGACACACTCGCTGACAGTTCGGATATCGTTTTCGTGGCGGTTCCACCAACACCTTCAGCCAAACATCTGTTGAATCGAGAACGCATCTATCACTTACGCAAAGGGAGTTTGGTTGTCGTGATTACACGCGCCTTTGCTGTTGATATGGACGCATTACGAGAACGCATCGTGAAAGACGAACTCGCGGGTGCCTTCGACGTTTACGATATCGAACCGGTTCCCATTGACGATGAACTACGCAATCGGGACAACGTTGTTCACACACCGCATATCGCAGGGAGAACAATAGACTCCAATTTACGCGTGGCGGACATGACTGTGGACGATTTTGTGCGGGTCCTAAAAGGCGAAGCACCTATCGGTGCGTTGACACCGAAAGCAGTTGAGGTACGAACTTCACCCACCCCGAGTCAATAGAATAGCCATCGGAAACCATCGGCAGTCAGCCATTAGTTTTAAGAATAGGACTTACGCACTCCCCCGGTAGGGGCGGTTTCCTAACCGCCCCGAATGCGTCCAAATATACGAAATTTACGGATTTTGCGTAAGTCCTGAAGAAGTTGTAAAGTGTGCTAAAGTTGAGAAGTTGTAAAGTTTATCCTAACTTGCAAACTTTAGGAACTTGCAAACTTTCTACTGACGGTTGACTGCCGACAGATACAAAAAATGTCAACTGAAACATTGTACAAAAACCTTATCCGTCCAAACATCGCGGATATGGCACCCTATACGCCGATAGTTCCTTTCGATGTGCTGAGTAAACGCCTTGGTATCCCCGCTGAAGATATCATAAAACTTGATGCGAACGAGAACCCCTATGGTCCCTCTCCTTCCGTTTATCGCGCCCTTGCCGATGAAAAGGACTATCACATCTATCCAGACCCGGACAGTACTGCCCTCCGTCAAGCCCTGAGCGAGTACACAGGTATTGATGCAACGCATATCATCGCCGGACAGGGTGCAGATGAACTGATTGATCTTATTGTTCGACTCTTCGTCACCCCTGGAGACGCGGTCATCAACTGTCCGCCAACGTTTGGAATGTATCGTTTCGACACGGAACTCAACGGGGGCAAAATTATTGATGTTGAACGAAAAGCAGACTTTTCCTTAGACACCGAAGAAGTTGTTAAGATCGTAGGGGCTGGGTTACCCAGCCCCTACAGCAACATCAAAATCCTCTTTATCACCAGCCCAAACAATCCTGACGGCAGTGTTCTGAGGGATGCTTGTCTTCAGAGACTTCTTCAGTTGCCACTCATTGTTGTATTAGATGAAGCCTATATTGAATTCGCTGGAGGCAGTCGTGCAGACTGGGTTTTGGAACATGAAAACTTGATTGTGCTTCGGACGTTCAGTAAGTGGGCAGGACTTGCAGGGTTACGGGTAGGCTACGGTGTTTTTCCCGACTGGATAATTTCACACCTGTTAAAAATCAAGCAGCCCTACAATGTAAACGTCGCAGGGTCAGCCGCGGCAATGGCTTCATTGTCAGATGTCCGTCAACTCCAGGAAAATATTAGGAAAATCGTAGAGGAGCGTGAACGTCTCTATGCCGCATTGCGAAATTTTGATTTCTTGGAACCTTATCCGAGTGAGGCGAATTTCATCCTGTCAAGGGTTGTGGGAAGAGATGCGGCGGGATTGAAAGCGGCGTTGGCTGAACGGGGCATCCTTATCCGATATTTCAACACCCCCCGCTTACGAGACCATGTCCGGATCAGCGTCGGTAAACCGTCACAGACATCCGTCCTTTTGGAAGCATTAGAAATTGTCGGCTCACAATAATCAAACACCCACCAAAAATCGAATATCCCTGAAACATGTAAAACTCAGACACTCATGCAAGCCAAGGCACATGTTGATTTCTCAGGTAGAGCGTGAGGAACTCTTGGAGCTGCAGGCGGGCATTGCGGAGATGGCTCTTGATAGTGCCTTCGGAACGTCCGATTTCTGCGGCGATGGCTTTGATGGGCAGTTCGTGGTGGTAGTAGAGCAGAAAGACGCGTCGGCAGATGGGGGTGAGTGCCGTTAGGGCTGTCTGAAGATGCTCTCGGAGTTCTGCGCGTTCAACGTCACGACTTGGACACAGGACAGTCTCGGTAATGCGGTTTTCGTCAATGAGATGCAGCGGTTCGGTGTCATCCTTTTGTCTACGGGAATGATCGGTGCAGACGTTTTCAGCAATCCGATATAGCCAAGAATAGAAAGCGGCATCGCCTCGGAAACTGCTGATAGCGCGAAATGCCCGAAGCCATGTCTCTTGTGTCAAGTCCTTGGCAAGTTCAGAGTCTACAACGCGTCCGTTGATGTGATGATATAGGCGGTCTTGATACCTGCCAACAAGGGGAGTAAACGCTTCAGGGTCGCCGGCTTGTGTGCGTTCGATGAGGTGTTTTTCGTCCAGCGTCAACAAAGTTTAGGGGTTCCTTTCATTTCAGCAAGGATGTGGTATTGAGGTGAAGAGTTCGCCGCACGCTTGCTTTCTCCAGTGTTACTTGTTTCGGTTGGATGTCTATTACAATGGTGTCTTTGTCGAGTGTCTCGCCGAGGGAGCCGGTATAGGTTCTTCTCGCAGCCGTGCGTTCGAGGATCGCCTGTTTGGGTGTGTTACCATCCGTGGGGAGGATCGTGCCAAGCAAGCGATAAGGTTCGCGGGGACGTTTGGAGGTCCAACCGAGCGGACAGAACAGGTTGTTGTCTATAAGCGTCCGGTAGAAGTCCGAGTCTTGAAAACTGGAATCCGCGTCCTCTGCCTTTTTTAGGGTGCAGATGCTGTTTCCCGCCCCGGTGTGTTGACCGTGTTCTTCGACTCGGAGGTGGCTATCGGTTGAGTCTGCGGGAGTGTCAGCAAAATCAAGCAGAGACAGATAACACCGCTACACACGGCGATGGTCACCCAATGTTTTCGATGGTTTTTTGACATGATGTTTTCCCAATGAAAAAGAAGTGCAGTCCGCGGTGTGATGTGGGAGGGTTCGTCTGTTGGGTTTATTCATTGCCAGTTTTCTCCTTTTCGATGTGGATGGTCTTTTCGGGTGGAATGCGAATCGGGTCCTCCTGTGTGCCTGTGTAGATTTCGTAGGTTTCTACGGGACAGAGGGTGATCTGTGTGCCTGCTTTGAGGAAGCTTTCAAACCACCAGGCGTTCTCGCCGCGTACGTGAAAGGTGTATTCTTCCCCCGCCGGCGTGTATCCTGTGATGCGGACGTTTTCCGTATTGACTCGGTGTCGATCAGAGATTGTCAACTTCAGTTTTTCTTTCATAACAACTCCTGTGAAGTAAAAAAGCCGTGCCTGCCAAGAGTATCTCTGCCGACAGCATCCAGAGGCGACACAGCAGTGCTACCAACGTTGCCTGTGAGGTAGGCATATAGTTCGCGAGTAACAACCCCAGCAGCCCCTCTCGAACCCCTAAACCTCCGGGGGTTAGAAAACTCAAAAACCCGGCAATCCAAGCAAACGCAAAGCAAGCTGTCAGAATACCTGCATCTATCCAGGGCATAGGAGCGAAGCTTCGGACGAATAGGTAAAAGGCGATGCCTTGACACATCCATAAGAGGATGTGGTTGACGAGAACACTCACACACAGGAGCGCATTTTTCAGTATCAGTGTGAGTGTTTTTACAAACGCTCCGGCGTAATGTGTGAGTTTGGGTATCAAAAAGACAAAAACCGCCATCATGCCTATAACTGCAAGTGTCAACAGCAATGTGTGTGCTGACACTTTTTCAAGGATTTCTGTTACGGTGTCCCGCATCTGTTTTGAAAACAGCAGTGACATCGCAATTACCCCACCGAGTGCCGTTTCAATACCAACGTGTCCGGTCAAACTGCTGCCTACCGCGGTCTTGCTCAAGCCGAACCGATGACTTAACGAGAGGAGCCTCACAACCCCCCATATCCGTCCGGGGAGGTAGCGCGTGATGTTGGCGAGATGGAACAACGTAAAGGCATCGCGAGAAGAGACAGTTTTGCCTGTAATCCCACTCAAGAGTCTTGCAAAGGGCGAGATATACAGACTCCGGTAAACAAGCAACATCCCAAATGAAGCGATCAGCCAGTGGTACTGTAGGTGAAAGGTGGCATCTTTTAGATGCGTGTGTGTCTGCACGAAGGGCTTGATGAGAAAATACAGGAGTATAACAGCAATGAGGGGTCCTAGGGATTGACGAAAAAAAATCATTACTGTTATATCCGTGTTTTTCCTTGCGAAGCAGAAAGGTCGCCATGCTGCTGGATGCTATGATCAGTAATGAAGCATCAGACTTATCAAGCCAATCTGAGATTTTGTCTATGTCTAACACGCTCATCTCAGCGTTAGCATCGACCCCTTTCATGAGGAATGCCTCAAGTCGTAAAGCATCAATCTCGATGTCGTTGATTTCAAAACAACCTATCGCCTCGGTCTTGTCTGAATTGGCATCAAATCTTTCGAGTCGTAAAGTTTTCATCTTCGGGTCCTCTGAAGCCGCACCTCGGCGTTCTCTGCGAAAAATTGTAAAAGGTGATAACAATGGAATTAAGGGGCATTGTCAGTGTGTTCCTTAGCGCAAAGGCGATAAATCCAAACATAGTCGATGTCGTTTAATCGCACCACATGTTCAAGTTCACGAGCGTCTTCTTCGGTGGGTTGCCACTCATCCTCTTGGTCGGCGTTCTTTGGAGGTGGATCTACAGGTGGTCCGAGAATCTGCCTATCATATAAATACTCCACCTCATAATCAAAAGTATTGGATGCGTTGGTGTTAGATTCTTGCAGTGAGGTATCCTTGATGAGATAGGAAACCATATCCCCAGAAAACGGACTCAACCTTACTCGTAATTGAGATGCGTTGGGAAGCGAGTTTAGATAATCTGCAGCTAAACTTAAACCAGCACCTGTGATACTACTGGTGTTCATAGCGATCCACTTCCCGGATAAAAGCGGGTAATAATACGTACGATAATATGGATGGAGTCGCAAAATGGGTGCGATTTGTAGCATAAGGAGAGCAGCTATAAGGATCAGTTTCCACTGTTTTTTCTTAAACAACGCTACCGCTTCGATCGCCCCCAACGTAGTCAAAAGACTCACAACTGGTAGAAAAACTACAATGTACCGAGATATCTTCTTCGACGCGATAGTAAGCCCGACGAGGTAAAACAGCACAAAGAGTCCAAGGACTACCACAACAGAAAACATTTGTTGCCTACTGTTTCGCTGTTGCCATACGCGATAGATCGCAAAACCGATTAACGGGAATGTTAAGGGGGTGCTCCATACCAACCACATCACTGGAAAATAGAGAATTCCAGGGTTGTATCGGATTTCCCCTAAGAACAACGTCGGAACAGCATTCGCTTCAGTGACTGCCCAATGCATCGCATCCATAATATGTGGTATAGAGGATACTAAGACACCGACTGTCATAAAGAGGCCATAGGCTAAAATCAAGAGTTCAACGCGAGTTAACATAGAATCTGTATCGCTTGAAAGTTTTCTACTACACCAGACTAAATTTGCACCGCATCCGATGAAAAGGATCGGGAATACCGGTATATTCCAAAGTTTGAAGGTGGTAGTCCACATATAGGGCCAGACAACCGTCACCGTCATCAGTGCGGACATCATCCACAATAGCGCACTGCAAACCATTTTCGCCCAGGGCACATTACGGTATATGATGTACCATCCGAGGAGGAGTGGGAGAAATAACAGAAATGCGCAGGCAACACTTTTGGAAAGACAGGCAAGTCCGAAACTGATCCCCGAGAGAACGAGATCGCTCCGCCGGAACCTTTCATTTTTCAGATAACAGAGCCACAACAGCAACGCTAAAAACAGAAACAACGACGTTAAAGCGTCTGTGTGTGCCCGTCGACTTTCAGCAAGCAAAAACGGCTCAACGGCTAAAAAGAGCGTGCCCAGACACGCTGTGGTTCTGCCAAACAAACGGTATATGAGGATGCCTGCCAGTAGTATGAGAATACCTGTCACGACACCTACTGGAAACCGGATACTCGCCAGTATCTCTGGGGTCAGAAAGCTATGGTTATGGTTAAGCCAACTTTCGGATAAGCCATCACGCTGGGATCTGTACCAGATAGCCATACTGCCCAACCAGCAGGTTGTGACACCCGGATGATACGTGATGTATGTTTTTCTGAACTGCTGAGTTTTCATCGCGGATAAGAATTCGCGCGAGCGTTCCATCCATAAAAACTCATCGCTTGCCCAGTGTGCTGAAAGCGATGACAGGCGCGGTAAAAACGTCAGCAAAACCAAGAATAAAAGGAACACACTGATTATAACGAACTTTCGCACTGATGAATCCTCCTTCACTTTGGTAGAACAACAAAAATATCCGAAACTATACCTCAACTCGCACCCATGCGAGATTCGCTCCAGATAGAAGCACGATGAAATATAGAACTAACAATAACAAATCTACTGTTGCTGTGTTGATATCTTTACTGAAACTTAGCGTATCTTCAAATTTCGGTATTGCCCGTGGGCTTACGGGCTTCTTGGAAATCCCTTCCCGAACTCCTATGAGATGGAGGCTCTGCGGATCGGCTCTATCAGTATCAACAATGAATTGTCGGTATTCCTGTGCGTACTCCTGCGTATTCTCCACGAATTGGACATGCCGTTGAAGTCCGGTCCCCGCGAAAGCTTCCAAAAGGTGTTGGAGTACCGCGGCGGGTGAGATACGGGTTAGCGGGCGAGCGCGTTGGATCTGTGCAATCCGTTGGGTTAAATAGGTTTCCCGCCACTGCTCCTGCTGTGCTGCGTCCTTGAGGATATATTCACTCCTTGCCTGCGATGTTTTGTAGGATTCATCTTCCCATATTCGACTGTTGTATTCATCCGAGAGTTCATCATGAAGTTGCGAACCCTGTTCCCAAAATTGATCCGAGGACATAGGTTTTGAAAATTTGCTTGCGATTGCGGCAGAGGTTTTGGGTATAAAAACGACCAAGGTAACCCAGGTCAACAGAAGGATCACAATGCTGACGGTACTACGTTGTGCGAGTGCCGACACAAGCAGCCCTAACGCGAGGAAGAGCGAGGTATAAAGGAGAGCAATACAGAAGATCATCGCTAAACGTCCCCAGGCATCGGCAGTGAGATGGACATCAACGGATGTAGAAATTACCAAAAGGTTTACCAATGTAGCAAGCGTGAAAAGGAGGCTAATGCTGATAAATGCGCCTAAAAACTTTCCGATAAGGACAGTATGGCGTGGGATGGAATTTGCCAACATCAAGCGGAGTGTCCCTCGCTCGCGCTCACCGGAAATCGCATCAAAGGTAAAAAGGATGGCAATGAGACTTAAAATATATGCGATGATAAAAGCCCAATCCGCTTTGTTAACGTCTGGACGCACATTCTCTCGATTCAGCGGGGCATCTGGATATGCCAGCTGCCAGAAGCCTTTAAAGTCGTCGGCGTAGGTAAAGAAACGTCCCGCATCAACAACGTTGGGAAAGAAGGATTCACTCCCATCGGCACAGAAATAGAGTGCAGTAGGTTTTTTGTAAAGGTTGCCGGGACCCTGTTGTGCCAGTTCATACAGATCCGACCGCGATGTTAATGCGCTCAAAGATTCCGTGACAGCCTTGCGATAGGTCTGTATCCGCTTTGGATGGTCCCGGAGATGTCCAAGGGCATTGGTGAGCATCAACGCCAAAAACAAGACGGTTGTCAGGGCAAATCGAAGGCTGTTGAGGTTATCATAGAATTCACGTTTTACAATATGCCATACCATCTTTTTCTCATACCTCGTATCGTTTATACTTCGATTTTGAGGAAAACCAGAAAAGTTATTGTAAACAGGACAGCGTTAATTATTAACAGCAGAAACAGATCCGGTAGCGCGCGTTTTGCATTTACTGCAACATCGTTGCCTTGAAAAGAGAACTGTGGTAGCAGGCTCCAATCCACCGCTCCCTTGTCTGCCGAGAACCATTCTCGAGATCCAAAGGCATCGGTATCGTAGAAGTAGTCGAGGACTGTCTGTCGGTAGCGTCGAGCATCTTGAAAAAAATCTCGGATACTGAGCAGATCTGTACCTGCCCAAGTTTGTGTCACCGCATCATAGATCCCAAGGGGTGAGAGTTTCAACCAAGATGTCTCCACAATTGCTGGCTGCATGTAGATTGCCTCCAGAGCGGGTTTGCGTACGATCCAGGTTTTGTTCGAGATGTCAAGTGTGCGTCGCCCCACAAAGCGGTAATAACTCTGTGCGTGCGGTACTTGGGGTTGAGATTCATCTAAAAGCGTCTCATAATATAATCCATGTTGGGTGTAATACTGTAATGTTGATGGATTGTCATCACCGGTCCGAAAACTGTAGCCTCGCCCGATGATGCCAAATTCCCAATCCTCACCTGGCACCGGGTCATTGATGAGAAACTGCTTCCGTTCCGTGTCAAATTCCTCCCATATCTGTTTGATTTGATTGTAAGTGGAGTGCGCGGTGGCTGCCGGGGGCGTCGTTTCGATTGCGGTAAGAATCATATTTGGATACACTATCACTAAAAACCCCCAGACGAACATGGAGAGCATGAGTGCGATGCTGGTGGAACGCGTCGATACGGAAACCAGCATGCCGATAAGGTAGAAAATAGACAAATAGGTGAGTGAGGAGAAAACAATCCCGCCGATGCAGAAAAAATCATGCATGCTCAGGGAAAAAGAAGCGGAAGTCGTTAATAAAATCAGCGAAAAAAGCAGACACAGCAAAAGCGGCACGAGCAGGCAGAGCATTGCGCTGATGTATTTTGCAATCAAGATATGACCACGCCGAAGTGGATGTATCAGGATCAAACGTAACGTCCCCTGCTCACGTTCCCCTGTGATGGCATCGTAGGCAAACATGAGTGCGATCAGGCTCAGAACAACCTCAAAGATAAAGACGAGATCTATGGATGTGAAAACATTGAGAAACGGATTATCTCCCCCGTGTGTGCGTGCATCCCAGAGGGTCGGGACAAAATTCGGAGATATCCAAGTTTCGCTCCCGATCCGTTTATCCAGACCGACGTTGAAAATACTTAAAGGGTTGGGTGGTCGGTCAACAACCAAGGCATCCTCTGAATAGGTTTTCGAGGCGCGTAAGAGCTGCTGATGTGTTTTCACGGCAGTATTGTAGCTTACGAGTCGCTGCTCGTAGTCATAGAGAAGCACGTTGGTATTGGTGACAACCAGCAATAGCATAATGAAGACTGCAGCGGCGAAACGGAACGTCATCAGATAATTCAGGAGTTCTTGGCGGATGAGTGTCGTTAGCATGGTGTCTACCTCACTGTCCTATGTCCAGAGCCAAACGCCCCGCGTTCGCTTGGACTGTGATGTTCCCTTGATGGGCGGCTGTATCTAAAGAGATTCCGAGTTTATTTCTTCTATTCGGTTTGACCCAGAAACTTCCATTTTCCCATGAGAATTTTGCCAGAGCGCGTCGCCGCGTGCGCCATGATTTATCAGTGAGCTGGATATGAATCAGATCCTTCGGTTGGAAGAGCGATGCCTGCCGATGATGAAACAGCGCAGTGGTGAGATTTAATTCCTCGCCACTTAGCCAATCTATGAACTCCAGTTTTAGCGATTTTCCGCCAATTCCGTCCGTATGGCACCGGCTACAGGAACCCTTTAAGGGGATGCTTCTGTCAAATTCCGATAAAAGGACGTTCGGGATTTCTGGAACAGCTGCTCTCTGAACTTCGATTAAATCCATAGATCCATCCCGCCATCTGGCTCGGACTAGCCCCAGCGGGCGCGCAGCCGGATGCGTCCACATCTCCAAGAGTGGGTCAAGTTCCCCATTGGATGAACGAATATAAGCGAGAACGTGTTCACAGTCAAGGGTCCCAAAGGAAGTTAGCATGGCTTGGTTTCCTAATCTTTCAATAACGATAGGATTTGGTGGAAACTTTAGGGCTGGAAACGGAAACGGGATTGCATTCTCAATAAAATAAAAGCCGCGTTGTTCAATTCCCGGTCGAAGATTCGTATGGTCCAACAACCGCCAAATCTCAATATCTTTTTTATTGAGTTTCAAGAGTCCATCGGTTTTGAGCCAAAACCTATTCATATCCTCACGATCTCGTGCCGCGATGGAGAAGGAGATTTCCCGACGTTCTCTGTTTGTTTGCAAGTGATAAACCGCAGACTCACCAACCTGCCAGTCTTCGATTTTCAGTTGTTCAGGAGCAATGAATAGGTGTCTAACACTTAGTGGAACTCTCTCAATTTGGAAATCTTCAGTGGCTTTCCATTGCTTATAGAAATCAAAAAAGATCAATATTGTCAAGATGCCAGTGATACCTATAATACTGGCGTATAAGATCCGAACTTTCATATTATGAGTCCTCTTGAAATCGAACAAAACCGTTTGGGTATATTTCACAAACGCCTGTCTTTGTGACCGAACGAGATGAGAGACGGTGTCTTACAACGACTCGATATTTTCCGGGTGTGGGTGCGGGGACATCCATCGCTATGGCATTTGAATCGGTGTGGAGTAACTCGCTGCCTTGGAAGGAGACATTTTTTATCAGCATAGACACGTCGCTATCTTCAGCGAATTCCACCGAGTCTTTATACCAAGATACATCACATTCAATTGGATGTTGCCACGGCGTAACGAGGAGCATTTGATCCGGTTCCATCTCATAATAGAAGCAGAGCGTCACAACAGATGACTCTTGCCCGTTTTCGTAGATCGCCAGACGTTCAACCTCAGGAAACTCCGGCGTAGTGTCCTCGCGCTGGAGCATATCTATCCAGTATAGGGTCTGACCGCGGCTATCGCAATATACGGGGTTTAAAGAACCATCAGATTCAAGAGTCCGAAGTAACATTGTCTCAGTCTCGCTCATATCATTCCAGTGTGTGAGGATATATTCAACACCAAATGCCCTTAATGCAGGCAAGACATCTTCATGTTTTGACTCAGCGAATATCTTTATGAGTTCATCTTCAGCCCTCGGAGAGAATCCAGAATAACCATTAACGAGGCGTTGCCAATGGAATGTGCTGTGATATATGTAGCGAGCCGTTGGTTCTAGACCCTCTTCTGAGGGTAAAGCCGGCAGTGGGACTTCAATCAATGCTGTGTCGGACGGTAGTTTTTTGACGTACTGATATACAGGCGGTAATTCCGCCAATGTGCCCGGCACCTTGATGAGTCTCACAGGGACGGGCCAGAGTTCAAAAATTGACACCGCAATGAGGCATACAACCACTGGCCAACGCCATCGTGAACGAAAACGACGACATATCCATAACACACCGACACTGGCAAGTATAGCGAGAAAGAGTGCTAGAAAAATAGAAAAACGATACGGGGAACGGATGGATGAAAACCCAGGGACAAATTTATAGAGGAGGTTATACGGAGAGAACCAAGTGATAATCCGGTAGATACCCAATCCTTTGGTGTGGATCGGGGTAAATGCCATACCCAGTGAGAGTATGAATGCGACGCATGCCATCGTAATATAAAATATACTATATCGTCGGAAAGACGGCAGTCGCGTCGGATTGCTTACTGAAAGTGTTTCACTATCAGATTTGCTGTTCCGTTTCAGGATCTGACTTTTAAGTAGGGTGAATGTTCCAATGATTGCTAAGGAACACAGCATTCCGCCCAAAAAGAGACTGCTTCCTGGGATACCTTCCCCTAAAACGTGTTTGTAAATTAAGCTACTTGAAGACGGCTCCAGGTACCTTCTAAGTACCGCGGATAGTGCCCGGACAATCTCTTCAGACCTATCAAGGGACATCGCCTTTTTTGCGATCTGCATTCCGTATGCCAAGGGCAGAAGTCCGGCTATTGAAATCGCTATAGCCACGCCTCCTCTCGTCAGGTGTCGCCATCGGAATAAATCTCGGTGCCAAAATACAAATGGAAAGCAGGCGACAAAGATACTTAAAAATACGGCTTGTGCTAATTAACTCTCTGTAGATTTAGATTTCACAGTATTAATCTTTTGCCACTTGTAATTTGACAGCTTCGGTTCATACTGCCCCATTTTTAAACCAAAGTCTCTATATGAAAACAAAGAGGCAATGGAATCAAGGTTCAATTTACAACGAAAACCCAACAACTGTGAAATTTAACAAAACACATGGTCAATTAGCACAACGCGTTAGATTTGTAAAAATAGTAAAGGCGTTCTGCTCCTATCGCATCTCGTGAAAGAAATAGACTCTGGGTAGCCTCATCCCACACAGCAAAAGCATAATATCCGATAAGATGGGTGGAGACATCGTGTTCGACAAGATTATAAAGGTGAAGGGTAAGTTGAGCATCACACATATCTGTCCCACCAGCAATTCCCGATTGACTCAAAAAACGAATGACTTCATTTCTATTATGGATCGTTCCAACCCAAATGATATGTCGGCCCGTTTTTAGAGTTCCATCAGTTTGCCTAACAGTAGTATATTGACTTCTACCATCTGCATGAAAGTAGATATTCACGGTAGGACTTACCTTCCTGAAGGTACTTCCTAATTTCGCTTTTAAAGTCATGAAAGCTTGTAATTGCGATGCTGGCTCTCGAAAGAGGATACCGGAAATTCTATTCATAATCGCAAGCATTCTCAAATGAGTAAAGCCCTCCAACGATTTTTTCATCTCCACTAACTACCACTCCGTTGACTTGAACCCAAGCGTGCGCCCTGAATGGAAAGATCGAAACTCCCATGCACACAACAGCAGGAATGTTTCTACGGCGTAGCATCATCGCAAAGGCAAGGGAATAATAAACACAGTCAGAATTAAAAATCATAAACTTTACAGCAAGATCTACTGCCTTTTTTACTTTTTTGAGCGTTTCCTTATGACTGTCCGGACTTGAGGAAAAAGAAGGTGTATCAAAGTATTTAACGTAATGCTGTATCCCCCTAGATTTCAAAGCGAAAAATATTAGGAGAATTCTGAGATAAGCCTCGATTATTTTCATATTGCTCTAAACCAATTTAGCGGATTGTATAAGATGTGACCTAAAAACCACCAAGTACAAAAAAGATTTTATCAATATTGAGAGAAATCGTGTAAATTAAAAAAAATACATCTATGAGTGCATCGGAACCACCCAAATTCGATGTTTCTTTACCGAAAACTGCGTCAAGCACCTGCTATCGTTTCTGTGCATGAAGTTTTTTTAAGCGACTTCCATTCCTCTCGCTTCGCCCAACTGATGAGTGTCGTCGGGGTCACACCAAGCTGTTTGGAAATCTCGCGATACCCGCTCCCGTGAAAAGTTATCAAGCATCAGCGATGTTAATATTCATGTTGGTAACTCTTCAGGACTTCTTCTACGGAACGGGTATTTGGAAACCATCCGACGATTTTCTGCAAGACCTCGTCCAGTAACACATCGGGGCAAGAGGCACCAGCTGTCAACACAATGTCGTAGGGGCTGGGTTTCCCAGCCCATTCTCCATCTATTGCGGGCGAGGGGACTTCGCCCCTACGCTGATGGTTTTTTGGAAAAAGCCAATCCTTTGTGGTCTTCACCTGCTTTGTTTCTAAATCAAGGTGTTGAATCTCTTTAGGGCTCAGTAACTCGTCTGCATCTCGAATGAAATAGGTAGGGAGACGTTGTTGACAGAGCTCCACAAGATGACTTGTATTCGATGAATTATAGCCTCCGACGACCACTGCGATGTCACCACCATCAGCAATGAGTGCGAGCGTTGCGTCTTGATTTTCCTTAGTGGCATAACAGAGCGTGTCCCTTGTATCGGCGAAATGTGTCGATATCTCAGTGTCCCCGTATGTCGTCCGGATCGCCTCTCGTAGTAAATCAGCAATTGCCTGTGTTTCGGTAGCAAGCATCGTTGTCTGATTGACAACACCGATGCGTTTGAGGTGGACAGTGGGATCAAAACCGGGAGAGAATCGGTCGGCAAATTTCTCGAAGAAGAACGCTGCATCTTTTTCACCGGATATCACCTTGGCTAACGCTTGAGCCTCCGAAAGGTCCCGAACAACCACGACAGGCGCACCTGCTTGGGCATGGGAAAATGTCGCCCGAGTTTCTTCATGGTAGCGTTTGCCGTGGATCACGACAGTGTAATCCTGCTTTCCGATTTCCTCACTCCGCCGCCAAACTTTTTCAACAAACGGACACGTCGTGTTATAGGCTGTGAGGGTAACACCACGCGCCCTGAGAGACTGCTCTATTTCAAGGGTTGTTCCAAAGGCAGGCACGATGACAACATCGTCAGGCATTAGAATGTCGAAGGGGAGGAGTGGCGTTCCCGCGGTATCCATTAGGAACCGGACACCGCGATGTTTCAGGTTCTCGTTGACATGCGGGTTATGGATAATCTCGGAGAGCAAAAAGATACGCTTGTCTGGATTCTCTGCTAACGCCTGATAGGCAATCTCAATGGCATTTTCAACACCGTAGCAGAACCCAAAATGGCGGGCAATTTTAAAGCGGACAGGTCCGAAGTCCAGTAAGGTCGGTGAAAGATCTCGCTTTCGGGCATCCGTTTCTCGACGGGCGTGTTTAACGACCGAGATCACCGGACTGTGATAGAAGTGAGGGAGCTTAAAAGTCCTTGGCATTCTTTTAACTATGGGCCTTTGGTCACCGCTCCACTTCGTTACGCGGTGGTTTCCGATCCTCCTATACCTGGATTGGGACGCGGACACTTTTTAACTTCTGTTCTCTCTGCCCGGTACTTGTCACGCCTTCCATCATAATTTAGCCACCGCCACAAACGTTTGACCAGCCCCCTGGCCTAATCAGATATGTCAGTTTAACTAAATTTTTTTAGGCACTCAGGACTTTTCGTCCCTTGGCGCGGCGGCGCGCAATGGTTTGCCTTCCATGCCGCGTGGACATCCGTTTCCGAAAGCCGAGTTTGTTTTTGCGTTTCCGACGATGCGGTTGATATGTGCGCTTCATGTCTTTTTAATTAGAGCCCCTTGGGCTGCTCTCCATTTGATTACGAGCAGGTTCTTGATTAATTCCCGACTGGGTTTGTGATATATACTCAAATGATATTAGTCTTGGCTTTAAAATGATACCTTATTTATGGATGTTTGTCAAATTTTTCATACCGCTCGCTTAACTTACCAAAAATCAACTTGATAAATTTCGATTTCAGTCCAGAATATTTTCTCAATGGAAGTGGCAGTATGAGATTTTTGTGCCAACCGCATCTGTAGCCTGCAACACCGGCGCAGGCGGATTTTAAGGAACGCAGGGTAAAGTTCTAACGCACGTCATTCCCCCGCAAGGAAAAATTAAATATTGACATTTCTGCAATATAATGGTATGATATTTTTTATAAGTAATGATTCTTTCATAAGTTCATAAGAATGGTATCATGACTTTATCATAGGTTCTTACAGGAAATATGTTTATGCGGCACACCCCAAATGAAATCTGGCTGGAAATATTAGAAAAACTCAGCGATACAGCGAGGCAGGATGTCTACCTTCACCAAGCAGTACCGCTGTCAATCACAGCGGAGGCACTGAATATAGCCGTCCCATCTGCCTACACGCGTGCAAGGATTGAGGAGCGTTTTCGTGCCGATATTCAACAGGTATTAGCGACCCTCATCGGGGCACAATGTGCCCTAATCCTTACTGTAGACGAACCCACGTCGGAAGACAACGAAGACTTTAGAGGAACGCAGAACGCAGAGCATTTAAATCAATCGCCTGATTCAAATCGGAGAACGGACACTCAGGCACCTGTGTCATCAATACAGAATGAGACAGGGTTGAATCCGAACTATCGCTTTGATAGATTCATTGTGGGTTCCAGCAATATGATTTGTCACGCCACAGCCTTAGCGGTTTCGGAAAATCCAGGACGCGACTATAACCCACTCTTTATCTATGGCGGTGTGGGATTGGGAAAAACCCATCTGCTACACGCAATTGGTAATCGACTCTTAGCAAACCAACCAAATAAGAAAGTCCTCTACGTTACATCAGAAACCTTTATGAATGAGTACGTCGAGTCCATCGTCAACCGTGGATCGGCGCAAGGATTTCGGACGAAATACCGAACCGCAGATATGCTCTTGATTGATGACATACAGTTCTTACAAGCCAAGGAGGGGACACAAGAGGAATTCTTTAATACCTTTAACGCCCTTCACATGAACTCAAACCAGATAGTCATGAGCAGCGACCGGACACCAGACAACCTCGTAAACCTTGAAGAACGCCTCCAATCCCGGTTTCAATCAGGCATGGTCGCCGAAATTAGCATGCCACAATACGAAATACGCATCGCTATTCTCCGACAGAAATGCCGAGACCAAGGGTTAGACAACCTCCCTCATGATGTGCTCAGCTACATCGCTGAAGTCGTTAGAACTAATATCCGAGAACTCGAAGGAACGCTTGTGCGGTTAATTGCGCAAGCGACAATCCTCAAAGAAGATTTGACTTTAGACTTCGCACGGCAGGTCCTGAGTGATATCGGGCCCCCTTCACCCATCCGACATCGAAAAACTGCTACAGCCAGAGCTATACAGACAACTGTCGCCGATTATTTTGGAATTGATACAGAGGATATCGTCTCTCAGAAACGGACGAAGGAATTGATACAACCGCGTCAGATCGCTATGTATATGTGCAGAGAACTCACACAACTGTCATATTCAAATATTGCGCAAGCGTTTAATAGGGGAGATCATACCACTGTCATCCATGCCTGCAGACAGATAGAAAAAATGGTTGCGGAAGATGGCGAAGATCGACAAATGATTCTCCAATTACTCGACCAATTCCGTTAACTTAATCTGCAAGACCTATCGTCTCAAATTTTCCACTTTTTAGCTCTCAGGCATCCTTTTTTCAGCTCTATAGATCACTTTAAACCTGTGGATAACCTGTGGATAACCTGTGGATAACTCTGTTATTCTTTGTGGATAAATTGTGGATAAATTGTGGATAAATCAGATTTTTTTTAAAATTGTGGATAACCTGTGGATAAGTCAAAAAGTTATCCACAGGTTATCCACAGGCTAATGTCAATGGCCACAAGGGTTTAAGCGAGTTATCCACTTATCCACAGCCCCTACTACTACTACTACAATTTAATATATATATCGTAATTAGTACTAATATTAGAATTGTGGATAACTCGGAAATCGCAAAGAAAAGAAAAACCGTTAAGCAAAAAGATGAAAATTTTCAAGCAGGGGTCAAAAGTTAAATTGGTTAACACAAATAGATAAACATTTTAATAAGACAATACATATAAATTTCCTTTCTCTCAGCTGACACGGTTTCCTAACTTCACACACGATTTACTTACCTATTGATAGCCGAATATAAAAAATAAATGCTGCTAAATAATATTGTTCTCCGCAATTTCCGCAACTATGTTGATTGTGAGGTGAGTTTCTCCAAACCCGTCAATCTAATTATTGGCGGCAACGCGCAAGGGAAGACGAGCCTACTTGAAGCAATCTATTTCCTTTGCACTGCAGAATCACACCGAGCAACGCGTGATAGTGAACTCATTCGGCACAACGAAGCAGGATTTTATCTCAAAGGAACGCTGGAAAATAATAACGATGATGTGATGTCGCTTGAAGCAACGAAGCGCGCCCGGGGGCAGTTTAAACTTAAAAAGGATGGCGTTCTTCAAGTGAAGCGCTCTGAATGGATTGGACAGTTTAATGCGGTGCTCTTCTCACCGGAGTCATTGATATTGGTGAAAGGCGGTCCCGCAGAACGTCGAAGGTTTTTGGACCTACTCATCTCACAAATCGACAGCATCTACCTAAAAAATTTGCAAAAATATAGATTAGTTCTCAGGCAGCGGAACGAACTTCTTAAACAAATTCGTACAACGTTAACAGATACGTCACAGTTAGATGTCTGGGACAAACTTTTAATCGCACATGGGACTGCAATCATCATAAAGCGATTTGAAATTTTTCACCAATTAAAGGCCTATGCCATGCAAAACCATCAACAACTCACTGGTGGTAAAGAAAGCATCGCATTGACGTATTGTTCCGCATCCGGGCGGAACAATACGTCAATGCATCATAATGCACATAATACATCGGATGAAGGCACGGAAAATTTAGCAGACGGATCAGAAATTGGGTTCCTTGAAACCAAAACTGAAACCGAGATAGAAACGGATTTTGACGCAGCTTTAAATGCATCACGCGGTGCCGATTTACAAAGAGGGACAACCCTCGTAGGACCGCATCGCGACGACTTTCTCATCGAATTGGAGAACGCCTCCGCAATACACAGTACCGATTCAGAAAGCGAAAATCGCTTGGAAGCCCCAGATATTGAGGAGGTCGAGATGGACACGGAACAGTCCGAACGTCAAAATCTACTCCCAAGATCCGAAATCGGAACATTTCGAGAGGGAGCGCGAGCCTACGGTTCCCAAGGTCAGCAACGGACGATAGCGTTAGCACTTAAACTGGCAGAATTAGAGTTAATCCGAACAGTAACGGGACAGGACCCGATCGTCCTTCTGGACGATGTCACTTCCGAATTAGATTACAAGCGAACAGAGTACCTATTAAACGTCCTCCAAGATTTGAGCGCGCAAACCTTCATTACCGCGACCCATGCTGAACCGCTCGTGCGTCACCTGAACCACCCCAATGTTTTAACAGTAGAGAACGCCCAGATAAACCAAGTTTCCGAAACCAACGGTTAAATAAATAAAAAAATGGACAAAACTCACAACTTACATCGTCTTCTTGCCGAACTCATGCGAACCCACGGCTTTGAGCCTAAGGTGCTTGAGCAAAAAGTTTTTGTTCTCTGGCCAGAATGTCTCAGCCGGAACAAACACCTTGCGCCACTCGCTACAAACACCGTACCCATATCGTTGTCAAACGGCATCCTGAAGATTTACACAGAATACTCTGCTTATAAATCGAGTCTATTGCTCAATAAACCGAAGATTTTAGCCGACATAAACGCTGAATTAGAGAAACCTGCTCTCACAGACTTCCGCGTAGAAATCAAAACCCTCGCGGTCAAACCCCAAGAAACTGAAGACCAATCCTCAAGTCCAGAAACGCCAGAAGAAGATTCTACCATTGGTAACACTCACCAAGTTACACCCGAACAGTTAGAGAAAATTGAACACGCTCTTTCAAGCGTTTCCGACCCACATCTCAGAGAATCCTTGTGGCAACTCTTCACTACACAGAGTAAGGACAACCCTTGACAAAATTGTTGAAATAAGGTACAATTTAATTACGTTCAAGTAACGTAGGCGTAAGGAGGTACACAAGGAATATTTTTTAAAAAATGGGTGCTAACCCTACTAAAAATTCCCACTGCAAAGCAACCATACCCGTTAGGGTAATTTATAACGAGGAACCACATTAAAAATGTCAAAAAAAGCACGAACATATACAGCAAGCGATATACAAATTCTTGAAGGGCTTGAAGCTGTCAGAAAACGTCCAAGTATGTACATCGGCAGTACGGGTCCCGCTGGATTGCACCATCTCGTCACAGAACTGGTTGACAATTCCATAGACGAAATAGGTGCTGGTTACGGGACACAAGTTGAAGTTAAGCTCCATCGCGATGGTAGCGTAACTGTCAGCGATGACGGCCGAGGCATCCCTGTTGATACACACGCGACAGGCGTTTCCGCCCTTGAAGTCGTCATGACGACACTGCACGCCGGTGGTAAATTTGACGGTCGAGAACAAGTCGGCTACCAAACCGCTGGTGGCTTGCACGGTGTTGGTGCCTCCTGTGTCAATGCGCTCTCCGAATGGCTCCAGGTTCAGGTCTATCAAAACAGAGCCATCTACGAACAACGCTACGCGCGTGGTATTCCACAGACGTCCGTAGAAAAAACCGGTAAAAGCAGAAAAACGGGCACTCGGACGACATTTATGCCCGATTCCGAAATATTTGACACACTTGACTTTTCACACGATGTCCTCCGGGATCGGCTCAGAGAGCTTGCATTCCTTAACAAAGGCGTACGCATCCAATTTCACGATACACGCGATGATGAAAATTCGGAACCGATTGCCTTTCAATACGACGGTGGAATCGCCTCTTTTGTTACTTACTATAATCAAAACAAAGAAGTCCTGCATCCCGAACCCATCTACATAGAGGGTGTTGAATCAGAGATTATAGTGGAGATTGCTTTTCAGTTCAATACGACTTATACAGAAAATATTAGTTCCTACGCCAATAACATCCGCACCTCTGAAGGGGGGTTTCACGAGAGTGGCTTTAAGAGTGCGGTTACCCGCGCTTTCAAAACGTATGCCACTGCTAACGATCTCCTACGGAGTGCTAAAATAGATCTTACGGGTGAAGACATTCGCGAAGGAATAACGGCAGTCATCAGTGTCAAAGTTCCTGATCCACAATTCGAGGGGCAAACGAAGTCCAAACTCGGAAATACAGAGGTCGAAGGCATCGTCCAGAGTTTTGTTGGCTCCCGCCTGAAAACGCTTTTGGAAGAAAACCCGTCAGTCTCCAAACGTATTATCCAAAAATCTATTGATGCTGCGCGAGCACGTGAAGCTGCCCGCAGTGCCAGGGAAGTGGTCCGCCGCAAAAGCGTCCTTGATTCGGCATCTATGCCGGGAAAACTTGCCGACTGCTCCGAACGCGACTCGTCGCGAACCGAATTGTTTCTTGTAGAAGGAGACTCCGCCGGTGGCACCGCCAAACAGGGCAGAGATCGACAAAATCAAGCGGTCCTTCCGCTTAAAGGTAAAGGTATCAACGTAGACAAGGCACGGCTCGACAAAATCCTCAGAAATGCCCAAGTCATTGACATCATCACGGCGTTGGGAACAGGGATCGGTGCTGAAGAGTTCAGTCTCGAAAAACTCCGATACGCCAAAATTATCATTATGGCGGATGCTGATGTTGATGGGGCTCACATCCGAACATTGCTTTTAACGTTCTTCTTCCGTCAGATGCCCGACCTCATCGCTGGTGGACATCTTTACATCGCCCAACCGCCACTTTACCAAGTTAGAAAGGGCAGAAGCTCACAGTACCTACAAGACGACGAGGAAATGGAAGATTACCTCCTTACCTTAGCACTTGATACTGTCCAGATAACAAACGCTCGGCGGAGCGCACCTTATACGTCATCGGAGTATCGGACCATCGCCAGTGCTGTCCGTAAGATTCAAAGTCTCGTTAATCAAATTGATCGGAGCGGTGTACCACTCTCAAGTTTGAGGAATGAAACCTCAGATCCAGCAGACACATCCGACAAAGTAGATAAACTACTTTCCATGCTTGTTGACGTATCTTCTGTTCAGATGGATGATCCTCTAACCGTAGCACAAGAGACTTCTGATGAGGATCCGGCTCCCGCTACCGGAAACCCGCAAACAACACTCTTCGGAAATTCCGAGCACAGTCCCACTGAGGAAAAGACCGGCAAGTTGAACACGGGAGACGCTACGCCGCGAACCTGGCACTACGAACTGAGACGCGAACTCGAGAAACTTGCCGAGTTTGACATCCAAGAAACCGACTTTCGTTCGTCAGACGAGACGAATGGGTCAGGGACATCGAAAAGCCAAAAATTGTTTAGCGTCCAGACGGAAAATGGCGACGCTTATCAGGCAGACGATATTTTTTCACTCGTGCAACACCTTTTCGAGATAGAACATCGCGGTCTCACAATCACTCGATACAAAGGCTTAGCCGAAATGAACGCCGAGCAACTCCGCGACACCACTATGCGTCCAGACGAACGCATTCTGCTTAGAGTAACGCTCGAAGATGCTGTTGAAGCTGACCGTGTTTTTACACTTCTCATGGGGGATACCGTTGAACCTCGACGGGAATTTATAGAACGCTACGGGACTCAGGTAAATCTTGATTTATACGGAGCTTAAATCTTTTTTTAAACGTACCTTTCTATTACATTACGGGCTACGGATTTGGGCTTATCCAAGACAGCAGCCTGCAACATCGGCGCAGGCGGATTTGAGAGAAAATCGTCAATAAACAGAAGACTCCATTTAACGCCTTGCGAACACTTAAAATATGGAAAACATCCAAGAACGCAACATAGAAAACGAACTGACGACATCGTATCTCACCTATGCGATGAGCGTCAACACCAACCGTGCGATCCCTGATGTGCGCGATGGCCTCAAACCGAGTACCCGTCGAATTATTTACGCGATGGGACAGATAAATCTTACTGCAAACCGACCTTATGACAAATGCGCTGCTGTTGTCGGGGAGGTGATGAAAAACTATCATCCACACGGTGATGGTCCCATCTACGGGACTCTCGTTGGTTTAGCACAGCCGTTTAGTATACGCTATCCGCTAATAGACGGACAGGGCAACTTCGGAAGTATTGACGACGACCCGCCGGGTGCGATGCGCTATACGGAATGCCGGCTTGCTGTTATTGCCAGTGAGATGCTCACTGACATTGAAAAGCAGGTCGTTGATTTTCAACCCAATTATAAAGATTCTCTCGAGGAACCGACAGTCCTTCCAGGGCTCCTGCCGAATTTGCTTGTCAATGGCACAACAGGTATTGGCGTTGGTTACCTTACCCGAATACCGCCGCACAACCTTACTGAGGTTGTTGACGCGTTACTTCATAAGCTCACGGATCCAGATGCCACTTCAGAAGTTCTCATGGAACACATCCTTGGACCCGACTTCCCTACTGCGGGTATCATTGTCGGCACCAACGGTATCCAGCAGATGTACACTACAGGTAAAGGAAGCATCACTATCCGAGCTAAAACGGTCATAGAAAGAATTTCGGGACGCGGAGGAGATCGAGAACAAATCGTCATAACCGAGATTCCGTATCAGGTAAAGAAAAATCAACTGTTACAACGGATGTATGACTTGGTTGTCAGCAAAACCATTACTGGAATCGCCGATATTCGAGACGAGTCAGACCAGGAAATTCGCATCGTTATACTCCTTAAACGCGGTGAAATTGCACAGGTTATCCTGAATCAACTGTATAAACACACGCAGATGCAGACGAACTTCAGTGCAAATCTTCTCTGCCTTGTGGAAGGGCTCCCGAAGGTCCTGACGCTTGAAGAAATCCTCAGACACTATCTCGAGCATCGCAGGGATGTGGTGCGGCGGCGGACGCAATTTGAGCTCACACGTGCTGAACGTAGAAATCACATTTTAGAAGGATACCTCCTGGCACTGCAAAATCTTGAGGCAATCATAGAACTCGTTCAAACGGCAGACTCCCCGCAAGCAGCAGAAGCGGAACTCCGTGAGACCTATCAACTCAGTCAGCAGCAAGCAAGAGAAATTCTCACGATGACGCTCCGGCAACTGACCGGACTTGAACGCCAGCGGATTCACGATGAATATACAGACCTCCTTGATCATATCGCCGAATTTCGTGCGATTCTTGCCGACGAAACTTTGGTAACAGATATTATCCGAACGGAACTCGAAACCCTGAAAGAGAAATATGGGGATGAGCGCCGGACCGAACTTACCGGTGAAGTCAAGGAATTTGAAGTCGAAGACCTCATTGCTGACGAAGAGATGGTTGTTACACTATCTCATGCCGGTTACATTAAGCGATTACCGATGGATACCTATCGGAAGCAGCATCGCGGTGGCGTTGGGATTAGGGGAGCTACACGAAAAGATGGTGATTTTTTGGAACACATCTTTGTCGCCACTGCCCATCAGAATATTCTGTTCTTCACAGATTTGGGTAAATGTTATACACTAAAAGTTCATCAAATTCCTGAATCCAGTCGCCAATCAGCTGGACGTGCAGTCGTCAACCTACTTCGTTTATCAAAAGGTGAGAATATTACAGCCTATGTGACGGTCCCCCAAAAAACCTTAAGTCAAAAAAGTGAGGAGGCAGATGCCGGCGAGGTTGCAGTGGATGAAGTTGGAGCAGACGCATTTGTTTTCATGGCAACGCAGCGGGGTATCGTCAAAAAGACAGAACTTTCCAGTTTTGAGAATACACTGTCAAGCGGCATTATCGCTGTTAATCTCGATGATGGCGATAAACTTATCGGTGCACAAGTAACCGATGGCAATGCCGATGTTATCCTTATCACCCACAAAGGTGTTGCTATCCGTTTTAGTGAAAAAGATGCAAGACCTCTTGGACGTAACACGCGAGGCGTCCGGGGTATAGAACTCGGCGACGCAGATTTCGTCGCACAAATGGTTATTGTTCAGCGTGAAGCATCAGAAATGGAAGAGAAACCAGCTGCCTCGAAAAAAGACGACACTTTGTTAATCGTTACAGAAAATGGATACGGTAAACGAACAGCAGTCTCTGCCTATCGTTCTCAGAAACGTGGTGGAAAAGGCGTTATCGCTATCGGGAAATCTACCCGAAATGGTGCGGTTGTCGCTGCAAAACGCGTCGCAAATGCTGATGAACTTGTTCTCATTAGTTCAAACGGGTATGTCACTCGGACAGCAGTTAGTGCCATTCGACGTATCGGGCGTAACACCCAAGGCGTGCGAATCATGGCACTTCAAGCGGACGAAAAGCTTGTTGATGCAGCCAAGATCGAACTCTCATCCTCCCTACTGGAGTAGTTGTCAGTGCGGATTTTCTGCGAAAATCCTTTCGGTTGTCAGCTTTCAGTAACAAGAGATGTTCGGTAACAATTCACCCCCTATGGGAATATTCCAAAATGGCGAAGATTGTTACAAGAAACCTCTTAACTGACAACCGACAACTATAAACGAAATGAGGCGGATCAAATGAAATATTTTACCTGTCAAGAAGGAAGTCCCTTGCTTCAGCGGAGCAACATATCTATAAGGCTCTCAATCCTTGTTTTAATCACAGTATGTCTCTCTTTGGGCTCCAATCTGCAAGCTCAGACGGGGAGTGAAACGCCTGAATTGGTGGCACTTCCTGATGCTAATACAGGATTAAATTCGGACATGACCCGCGTCGCAAAACTCTATACCAATCTAATGTGGGCCGCATACTGCAGAACAGGTGAGCGCAGCATCCCGAAAAGTAAAGCTCTCTACGATGCCTTGATTGAGGAGATTGATGACGCCGCTACGATCCTCGAAAATGGACTTTTATCTCCAAGTGAGGTGAGTTTTATTTATGCCGAGCGTGCATCACTTCGGTATCCTAAATTGCAGGATATTAAAGGGGCAGAAGAAGATGCAAGAACAGCCATTAAATTTAATCCTGAAAATGTAAAAGCAACATGGGTTCTTGCCCAAATAGTAACCGAACGATTCATTTATTATATGGAACGGAACAGAAATAGTAAAATACCTAATATTCTAAAAAAGGAGATGTTTGACACGTTAAAACGCTTGGTCGCGTTGGATCCCGACCATGATAGGGCTTATTTCTACCTCGGTAGTATGGCGCGTGATCTCGGTGATACTGAACTTGCTATTACGTCCTTCAAGGCGCTCACACGCATCATTCCTTATGATGACCGATATTATCGGGAACTTGCTGAACTCTATAAAACTCAAAATCGGCTTGATGAGGCTTTACAGTCCTACGAAAGAGTCGTCACCATTCGACCCGAACAGAAAAGTGCCCGAAATCGACTTGGGCAGCTTTACCTTCAAACTGGTGACTATCCCTCAGCGATAAAGACTTTCCTTTCTGTCTTGTCACCGCTTGAAGGACAGTCGGAGACTAATAGCGTAAGAGAACGCACTGCGCGTAATGCCAGTGAAGTTGAAATTGAAGCACATCAGGGCATCAGTCTCGCATATCAGGCACAAAATAATTTTGAGCGATCCGAATTTCATATCACGCGCATGATCACTTTGTTAGAGGAACAGGCGAAACGAACTCGCAACGGCTTTCGGACCAGAAGTAGTGAACGCATCGAATTGGCGAACCGTATCCAAGAGGCACGCTATACCCTCGGACAAATCTACCTCAAATTCAATGCCCCTCGGAAAGCTGTCCAAACTTTCACGAAAATTCTATCTGTCAATGATAAATACGTCCCCGCGCTTTCCGGTATAGGAATAGCGTATCAAATGCAAGATGATATGAAACGCGCGGAAATTTATCTCCGTCGGGCAATTGATTTATCTACTGAAGTAGAATTGCCGGATGCCTACAACGCATTAGGATACCTCTATGCGGAGCAAGGCATTAACTTGGATGAAGCCGCAGCTTTGGTCCGTCGTGCGCTTAAAAGTGTACCGAAATCCGGAGCATATCTTGATAGTTTAGGACTCATCTACTTTAAACAGGGAAAACTTGATGCCGCTATAGAAAATTTGGAGCAGGCTCTCCACTATCTGCCCGATACACCTGAAATTCTTTTGCATCTCGCTGACGCTTATCTTGGGAAGGGCTTGAAACAGAAAGCATTGCGAACTTTGGAGCAAGCCGTCCTTCTTGAACCAAACAACGCTGAACTACTCCAGAAACTTGAAAGAAGCCGTCAACAATCAGCAGTCAGTGGTCAGGAGAATAGTTTCCATCAGCCAACAGTCGATAGCGATGTCCCGGAAAGCCGATAGTTATTCTTGTTATTAAATAAGCTGAGCCACGTTAACGACGGACTGGGTGGACAAGATGCACATCTCGACAATTCACGGTGCTTTTAGCACACAACAAAATAGAAGATGGCTGAGATTAAGAGATTTGATTTTTGGAGGAAAAGCACCCAATCAAAAACATTTCATTAGAATCTCATATCCATATTCGTTCTTTGCTAATGGTACGTTCGCGAGGGTTTCGTTTATAGCATTATTGATTTTGGGGTATCCCTATGTAGGAGGGGTTAACGCCGATTCATATTTTTGTGGGACACCCCATCTATCAAATTCAAAGTATGTAATTGATGCTACAAACGGTCCACAACAGGTTCTTGCGCTCGGAAACCGGGCTGCTCCTGCGTTGCCTGTTGCTCCTGCGTTGCCAATTGGCACAGAACGCACCTTCTTCGCCCCTGATTTTAGAAGTATGCAACAGTACACCGTCTCCGCCGTTCTCCGGGGTGTAGGTAGTTTCTGCTATGTTTTTGTTGAGGAAGCTGAATGGAACACACGGGTTACCGCCAGAACCGTTCAGGCAATAATCCGAGCTTTTGATACCGCCACACCCGCGAATCCACAGCAAGGTATTTATCCGACGTTGACGAAGTTCTTCGGAGCCCCACCTGATATTGATGGAAATGGCAGGATTATTTTACTTCTGCTTAATATTCAGGACGCACACGGCGCGAACCGTTACACAGCGGGCTTTTTCAATCCTGCCGACCAGCAACGGGGTTTACTTCGAAACCCTGGATTTCGCGGGTTCCCAATTCGTAGTAACGAAGCAGAGATACTATACATTGATACGCAACCTCTGAATCCGAACAGCGAAAGAGCACACAATGTTATTGCACATGAATTTCAACATCTTCTCAATTGGCGTCATGATGCCAGAGAAGTCACTTGGGTAGATGAAGGATGTGCGGTGTATGCCTCATTTCTCTGCGGTTATTCTGTGCAGGAACATGTAGCAGCATTTGAAAAAATGCCATCTATCTCACTTGTGACGTGGCCCAAGGGAAACGCAAACTCGCTTCCACACTACGGTGCAGCTTTCTTATGGATGCTCTATCTTCATGAGCAATACGGAGGTATAGGAACACTCATTGAAATTGTCCAAAATCGCGGCACATCGCTCACCGGTATCTCAGATGCCCTTGCATCTCGAGGTATCATCAAAGCAATTCCTGACATTTTCATCGAATGGAAATTGACTAACTATTTATCTGAGTATCGTGCTATTGAACTTTCTCTCACGCCTCGCCGTTGGTATGACTCCTATCCAAGCGGCACGCAGCAGGGGCAGTTGAGCAACTTCTCAGCAGAATATATCGGCTTTAGAAATGCCGGAGGGTTGACACTCGGATTCTCAAGCAGTTCCCCAGCGAGTAATGCTGTTCATGCCATTGAATTTCATAACACGGGTGCCATCGATATCAACGAAATAAAATTGTCAGCCGGTAATACTGGTTCCCTTGTGTTATCGAATACCGCCACAGAGGTCATTCTTGTTCCCAGTTTACAAATGGAAGCGATCAACCTCCATGGGCAAAGTTTGACATATCAATATAGTGCAACTCGCGGCGCACATATTACCTTTACTACTGCTGCTCTTCCTAACCCGGTGCATCCGCGTTACTGGGACATCATCGCTGAATCTACGGAGTCCCTCGTCGGATTGACACCCACTGTAACGCTAATGCTCTCTGACAGTAAGACTGAACGACCATATCGGGAAGCGCAAGCGATGTATCTCGTAACACAGGATCTGCGGGATAACCGCTTGTATCGATTCTCGTTCCTTCTTGAACCAGAAATAGAACCGAAGTCTGTGATATATCAAGTTTCGCTTGATTCAAGACCCGTTAGTAAAGGAACCTTAACCGACTTTTGATTACCTTGCGGAGAAAGTGTGTTAGGACCTTTACGTGTATTCCTTAAATTCGCCTGCGTGTTTTTGATAGGGTATTTCTGCGTATTGTTGCAGGCTACCGTTTTTGATGTACAGATGTATAACTCAGTCACACACTGTAAGGGTTGGGTTACCCAACCCCTACGAACCTGCCCGAAATGAAATTATGCCTTAAATGGCATAATTTGTCTTTGCTTTACATTTAGAGGGCAGCCCAGGAGGCCATAGTTAAAAAATGCAACCTACACTCTATGCCGGAACCATTGGACAAAGTGTCTGGCGCAGTACTGACAACGGAGACACATGGCGCAGGGCGAGTAATGAGCTTTTTCCAGAAGCCGACGTTCGCGCCATAGCAGTTAATCCAAGCAACTCAGACGTTCTCTATGCCGGGACCGAAAAAGGTATCTTCCGATCAAACGATGCCGCCGAATCATGGCAGCGTCTCTCAAGTCCTATGGATGAATTGGAAGTTTGGGCAATCGCTATTGATCGAGGAACGCCGGACACACTCTACGCGGGGACGTGTCCTTCCGCGCTTTTCAAATCCACTGACGGTGGTGATAACTGGAAACAACTCAACGCTGATCTCGCACAAGAATGCGAAGGGGTTCCGATTATTCCGCGCGTCACGACATTTGTGATTGATCCCGAAGATTCGCAAACGCTCTATGCTGGAATTGAGATTGATGGCATGCGCCTTAGTACAGACGGGGGCGACACATGGGTTGAGCGTAGTGAGGGACTCAGTAGCCTTGATATCCACGGACTCTGCGTGGTTCCAGGTTCACCCAAAACGATTATCGCTGCGACAAACAATGATGTTTGTGTAACGACGGACATGGGGCAACAGTGGACACCACTAAACGTCAAGGCACACTATCCATGGCCCTACTGTCGTGCAGCATTTTTCCTTAACGGCGATGTCGGTCAAGTCTTCATCGGTGCTGGGAACGGTCCTCCCGGTGATCAAGGCGGGATCTTCTCGACGCGTGATGCTGGAAAGACGTGGAACCGAGCGGACATCGGTAGAACAGCAAATAGCACAATCTGGTGTTTTGCTCATAATCCGCAGTTTGATAACCTTCTTATCGCTTGCAGCGTGAGTGGGCAACTCTACCGTAGTACAGATTCAGGCAATGCGTGGACCAAACTTGATCACGAATTTGGCGAAGTTCGAGCATTGGCTATCGGTTAAAGGCTTGACTTATTTCTGTAATTTATGGTATGCTGTTGGTAAAATGTAGGGCACAAGCGAATTGTGCTTTGATGGCACAGTTCGGTTTCCAATATATGGGCGTGATTAAGCCATCGCGTCCATAATGAAACAGGTTTACCCATCTGATCGTCGGGAAACCGAAACCCCCGCGTGCCCAAGACATCGAACATGCCGACGAGATTTTTAAGTGGACGCAAGCGCATCAGAAATCTCGCGAGTTATAGATTGGGAGGGGAGACAGAATTTCTGACCCAGTCTACAAAAATTTGGCTTTCAAGTTACGCCCAAAATATAGGAGGCATACTTCAGTGGCACGTTTCTTTACACTTTTATTTACATCGCTTCTCTGCATCACAATGATAGGGTGTAGTGGTGATGGTGGTGATGGTTATGATAACATTGATATACCACCCCCGATCAGTGAGGCAAAGCGCATTGCAATTGTCCCATTCTTTGCCAAAACCGGAGCATCGGAAGACGTTGAAAAGTTAGCTGGACGCATCGGCGTGAACCTCGCAACCCGTCTGGAACTGATCTTCAAAGAGGCAGAATGGGTTTATGACATCTCAAACAAGGTTCAACCGGTTGCAGATAAACTCACGGAATTAGGTTTAACGCCGGAGCAAGTCTATGGAGATCCTGCTTTGGCAGCGAAACTCGGACAGGAACTCGGCTCTGATATGGTTATCATCGGAAGCGTGGAAGAACCGAAGATGACCGATCAGGACTACAACCAACTTCTTATGAAACAGGGTAGACAAGGGGGGATTTCCGGTACATCCACCTATATTCGCACCCGCCTTACTGCCAGGGGACTGACTCGCGTCAGAGTCATTGATGCAAACTCGAATAAGATTATTTTCAACAACCGTGTCGGATCGTATCTCAAGTATTGGTACGCCTATCAGACCCAGCAGAGCGAACAGCAAATATTTAAGAACCGGATGGATAGGCTTGCCGATTTAGGTCAATATCTCCCGCTCAGAATCGCTTATGTTCTCTATCCAACTGGGTTAAAGTTAGAACCCGAAGAGAAGATTCTGCTTAAACCGGACATGGTGCTCAAAGGGACAGGCGGTATTGTTGAGTTTAATTAAAGCGTTTAGAGGCACGGTTTATGCCGTGCCTTTTCTCGTTAAGGTGAATGGTTCACAAAGAAATTTTCGAGTTGGTGGGTGTAGGCTTCACCGTATTTCAAAAGTTGGAGAGCCGCATCATACAGTTCGGAAAGAGCGAGTTCTTGGTAGGGATTCGCGATCTTTTCATAGAAATCTAAAGCCTTGATGAAGAAATCCAAGGTTTCCTGATTGATCGCACCGTTTTGATACAAGGCACGGAAGCTTTGATACTTCTGCTGTGGCGGTGGCTGTCCGCTAAATTCGATAATAACGTTGTTGATGTCCACAGCACGCTGAATAATCATAAGGAAGCAGCTTTTAACATAAGAATGTGTAATCCTATCCGCTTCAATATATTCTTCTTGATTTGCCGGCAACCCATACCGTAATTGGTCAAAACATTCATTTATAGATTCCAACTTCGCTTTTACTGGGTTGAAGCGGCGATTCTCAGTTTTCTTTGCGTTTCTAACCTTCCTTTTTCCCATTTCCTGTTCCTTTCCTTATATAGTTTTTCGTCCTGTTAGGGTTCAATTCTGTTAGACGCTAAGAAACCTAAAAAGTTGTAACCCTCTTACTTTTCTATTATATGCCTTATGTTGCTCTTCTTCTCTTCAGGCTCTGACTAATTGGAGATCTGAAACCTGCCTTTAAACGTGGTATCACCTTCGTAAATATGCTAAAATTAGATGAAATATTAAAAGAGAAAACGGGGTACAAACAGTGAAAGCGATTATTAGAACGGGTGATGGCGGACCGGAAGTCCTGCAATTAGGCGAAATTCCATCGCCGAATCCAACAGAAACACAAGTCTTGGTAGATGTCCATGCGACTGCCTTAAATCGAGCCGATATGATTCAACGCCGCGGGGGATATCCCCCGCCGCCGGGGGATTCCGAGGTCCTCGGTTTAGAAATCGCTGGCACTGTTGCAGCGGTGGGTCGCGCTGTAAAAGAAGTGTCGAAAGGGGATCGCGTTTTTGGACTCGTTGGGGGTGGCGGTTATGCAGAACAAGCCGTCATTGATTACCGGATGGCAATGCCGATGCCTGACGAATGGACTTTCGAACAAGCCGCCGCGGTACCGGAAGTATTTTTTACAGCAAGTGACAATATTTTCACACAGGGCGGATTATCAGCCGGTGAGACAATCCTGATTCATGCAGGAGGAAGCGGTGTTGGCACCGCTGGTGTCCAAATCTCGCATCACGCTGGTGCTAAGGTTTTTATCACCGCAGGGACCCCGGAGAAAATTGAAAATTGCAAGGCACTCGGTGCGGAAGAGGGCATCAACTACAAAGAAAGCAACTTCGTTGCTGAGATTCTACGTTTGACAGAAGGTCAAGGTGTAGATGTTGTTGTGGACTTTATCGGAGCAGCTTATCTTGAACGGAACCTTTCTGTGCTGAAAACAAAAGGTCGGCTTTTACAACTCGGATTAATCAGCGGTTCAGTCACAGAAATTAACCTCAACACAGTGATGCGCAATAGGCTCCAACTGATAGGTTCTGTCCTGCGGACTCGATCCATTGACGAAAAAATCGGTGTCACGCAACGCTTTATGGATCGTTGGTTGCCCGAATTGAGGAGCGGCAAAATCAGCCCCATTATTGACACCGTTTTTCCATTAGCAGCGGCATCAGATGCCCACGAATACATGGAAGCGAATCGCAACTTCGGGAAAATTATTTTAAAGGTGAGATAGAAAAAGTGAAGAATCTGTGCTATACCAAACACTTATAACACAAAGTTTTGTATTCAAAATATCGGGGGAAAAGTTATCAGTCTTCAGTTATCAGTCTTCAATAAATCTGTAAAATGTTCTAAAGTTGGAAAGTTGAGAAGTCAGAAGAGGGTTTTCCCTAACTTTACCGACTTGCAAACTTTAGCACACTTGCAAACTTTCTGATTCGCTGACAACTGACAACCGACGACTCTAAAACTGAATGCTATTCTCAAAACAGATAGGAACGGGGCGCAAACCTGTATATGCTTTATTCAAGTTTGGTATTCTACTGGGCATCTGTGTTTTCATCTTTGTAGGAGAGGTTTGTGCGGAAATCCGCAGAAAAGACCCAAGCAAAAACACCCAGCAAAAACACCTCGATTCTTTCGCAAAGATTACCCAAACGACATCAACAGACGGAATTACGCTTCAATTCACCCTGCCGGAGCTGACTGTATCTGAAGTAACTCGGAATAATGTCCGCTACCAAGAGGTGCGTTACGCCGAGTGTCACTTCACCGACGAACCGGGAAACCCCAGAGTTCCTGTCACGCGCCTCATGCTCGGTATACCCGCGACGGCTACAATTGAAGCAGTCGATGTCTCTACTGCGTCTGCTGAGACACGCACCGGCGTGCGTCTCGTTCCAGTTCCGATTTTTGATATACATGAACGCAATTCACAACACGCAGCTTCGCAGCACTGGTCAGAAAGCGGGAGCGCATATCGGTTAAAAGAAAATGGCGCGTTTGCTGGAAACCGCTCATACCCTGGACATCCGCTTGCTCGGATCGTGCGCGAAGGCTATATTCGGAGTCAGCGGGTTATCGCGTTGGCACTCTATCCGGTGCAATATCTGCCGAACACCCGGACGCTGCGTTTGTATTCACGTTTCACAGTGAACATTCGTTTCTCCTATACGGAACAAGAAGGACCGCTAACAGCGCAAGGAAGCGGTTCACACATTTTTCCTGTCCAAGGGACAATTGCCCCAGAATCGGAGGCTTTTGAGCGTGCCTTTTCACATCAACTCTTGAACGCTGAGCAAGCCGCCCGTTTTCGAGCACCCCGTCCACTAGTGCCTGCAGCACCAACACTCATCCCTAACCCGGGTAACGGAACACGCTATAAGTTGTCTGTCCAAGAGACAGGTATCTACGCAGTGACAGCGGCATCTCTGCAGAACGATTGGGGTATAGATCTCATCGGCACGCATCCGACAAGATTGCAACTCACACAAGGCAACAGAAACATTCCTATCTACATCAGCGGGGCGGCGGATGGAAGTTTTGACCCGAACGATGCTATCTTCTTCCTTGGTCATAAGCCTAAAAATCGGTATAGTCGTTGGAATGTCTATTGGCTCACGATTGACAATGGCGCCACACCTACTCGCCTTCCGACACGAGTGCCACAGATTACCGCCAGCCCCACAGACCAAACGGCGACACAGGTTCCCACCTTCCGTTCTAAAGTGGATTTTGAAGAGGATCACCTGACGAGTAACCTCGAATTTGTCTATACCGAGACTGTTTCACCTGGTGACAAGCACGGTTGGTTTGATGCTTTGGACTTCTGGTACTGGGACGGTATCAAAAATGGAGGCGATGCTGCCGAGATGCGTCTCCAATTTCCGCTCTATGATGTCGCAAAAAGCTTCGATCCACCACGCATCTCCGTTGATTTACAAGGCGGCACACCGGTATCACACGAGATTTTGGTCGCTATTAATGGAGTCCGGATCGATTTTGCTAAGTGGGAACAGCAAGACACACTCACCATTGGACGCACATTGCGCACTTGGGATACGCTCAAGGACAACGTCAAAGGCGAACAGAACGTGTTGTCTTTAGCCAGAGTTGACAGCAACGTTGATGAGGATACCACTCGATACCCCTATCACGTCTACCTCAACCGTTTTTCTGTCGAGTATACTCGCCTTTTCCGGGCTGTTGCTGATGAGTTATGGTTCAGATCGCCCACTGCCGATGCAACCTCCCAAGAGCGGAAACTTCCTGGAGGGCGTAAACTCCAGTATAAAATTGAGGCGTTCCGTGACCCGGGGATACATATCTTTGAGACGGATGGGACCTACCTTACTGCCCAGATGCAGGGTGTGAATGTGGAAGTAGATGTGGGAGGGGTTTCTAACCGCGATTCCTATAACGCACTTTTCCAAGTGCCTGATACCCGAAGCACACAATTTATCGCCGTTTCCAATACGGCATTGCGTCAGCCTGATCGCGTTGAGGTCGTTGTGCCTACCGACTTAGCGACTGCAGTTCACGGTGCCGACTATCTAATTGTGACACATCCTAACTTCCTTTCTGCCGCCCAACGATTGGCGGCGTGGCGATCGGCACCTGGCGGCGGCGGATACCGCACCAAAGTTGTTACAACCGATGATATTTACAATACTTTTGGGGATGGGGATGTAAATCCGAAAACTATTAAGGCGTTTCTAAAGCATGCGTTTCAGTCTTGGACCCCGCCGTCACTGACTTATGTAGTCCTCTTTGGCGATGGCACCTTCGATTTTCGAGGCATTGACACGGATATTTATGCTGAACCGCCCGAGCTAACTGGATACATTCCGACCCATTATATACGAACCGATTCCTTCGGACGGACCGCGGCAGATCATTGGTATGCGACTGTTTCCGGACACGATGAATTCACGGATTTCTATATAGGTAGACTCAGTGTTGAGACTCCTAATCAAGCCGATGCAGTCGTTGACAAGATCATCGCCTACGAACAAGCACCCCCTAACGGGGACTGGCGGAGAAGAATTATTTCTGTTGCCGACGACGAAGTTAGTAACTCTGGAGATTTTATCTTTAAGAAAAGCCTTGATGAAATAGCGAAAGATCACACCCGTCTTGGATATGAAACGGTTGAGGTGTTCCTTGAAGATGTTATTGACCAAGTGGAGGCACATCCAGCGGATTACCCGGGACTCTTGCCCCAACGCGTGGCGAAAGATCAAATCATCGAGGCACTTGGAGAAGGGGCTGTACTTGCACAATATGCCGGACACGGCGGCAGAATCGTCTGGGCGCACGAAGCCATCTTTGATAATGCCTCCGTCGATCAAGTTGAGGAAACCGATAAAATCCCTTTCATGTTGGTTCTGAGTTGTTACAACGGCTATTTTGACAAGCCGGGGGAACCGAGCATGGCGGAGAAGTTGTTACGTAAAGAGAGAGGCGGTATCATCGGCATGTTGAGCGCGACCCGTCTCACATACGGTAGCGGAAACGACGCTCTCAACCGTATCATTTTTGACATGCTCTTTAAACGGAACATCCGGCAACTTGGTCCCTTGAGTTTCGATTCAAAGGTTGAACTTTTGATGACAGAAGGCACGGGTCAAATTGATATTATGATGGAATATACCCTTTTCGGAGATCCTGCCCTACAAATTGCTATCGCTAATGGTGAAATTCAACCTACTATTGAGACAAAAACAGTTGCCCCTGGGGATACCCTCCGAATTGCAGGGGGGCACGTCCAGACTGCCACTTACGATGCCCCAAGTCAAACAAAACGTTTTGTTACCGATACCTCTTTTAACGGCACACTCACCGTTAAAGCTTTATTTCCTGGGAAAACAGCTACGGCTCAAGGTGTTGCGGGTCCAGTGAAATACTACACTGGAGACGTGATTCTCACAAAAACGGCAAATGTTAACCGCGGTGCTTATCCTGCTTTGACTTTTTCTGTTCCGAAAAACATTGACAGTGGTGATGCCCATGTCGAGTACTACGCGCAAAGTAACACGACTGTTGCTGTTGGAGGTGATGGATTTACCGTCAACATCCCAAAAATCCTTGACATTAAACCCGAGTTAGTCGATGCAGGCAAGTTCCGCATCTCTGTTCAGGTTTCCGATGAAAAAGAAGAGCTGTTCCTGGTGCTCTTGGAATGGCGCAACCCACAGAGTCGAGCGTGGGAGAATGTTCGGCTCGTTCCCGCCGATCCTCCGTTGTCGGAAGACGGATGGTGGACGGTGCCTGAACCCCTAAACGCGCCTATGGATGGTTCCTCTATCCGGTATAATCTTCAAGTCACGGATATAGACAACAACACGGTTACAAGCAACAGACTTCAGTATTATCCCTACGTATATCCTAATCTTACGGTTGTAAAGGTCGACAGAACTGATAGGGTTGGGTACGGCTACAATACGAAAACGGAGCAATGGTATCTCTCGGCGGATGTACAGGTAGAAGGCGAAGGCATAGAGATCCCTATTGAGGTTGCTTTTTTCAGCGGCAATCCAGATGTTAACGATGATATGCTTGTTGACAACGATGTGAATCTCATCGGAACTACCCGAATCCAGCCCAACGACTGGAGGCAACGCACGCCGTTGGCAAACCCTGGTGCAAAGAAGGATGTGTATGAACCAGATCCCCTAAATACACTACCAATTGCAACCGCTACTTTAAATCTGAAAGATGCCTTACCGCTCGGCACACAGGACATATTCGTCTATATTGATGTGATAGAAACTGAAGCGGATCAGCCAGGTAATGTCCTTGAAAACGATGAGGAGGACAATATCGCTTACCGACGACTCTTTGTCGATATAAATGCGGTGGGAACGACTTCTTCAAGTCAGGTTACCAGTTTGGACCGGAACTGCGTGATCACTGTTCCGCCTAGTGGTTTCCAAGAAGCAGCAGTATTGGCAGTCCGTCCGTTAGATGAACGAAAGTTTGTAGAAACTATAGGGGCGGGTTCTCTTGATACGACTCCGAAAGCCTCATCTCCACGTAGGGGCGAGGGCACCTCGGCCTTACAGGGAATGTCCAAACGGGCACCGCTTCCTGGCATCTCCGCTTACGGATATGAGATCGTTGTTGGTGACCGGAGTGGCGAGGCAGCCTCGTCCGCAATAGACTCTATTAAACTTACCTCTTCGGTGGCGATCGACTTAAGCTTTGACCTTGATGCTCTCAGAACCCAACTCACGCGAGAATTGTTGGGCGGCACGGAATCCGAAGATACACTTTTGGAAGAGGAGCCCAATGAATTTGGGGGTACGGATACATTGTCCTCGGATGCCATACGCGCATCCGTTGAAGCCGCCGTTGCATCCCGGGCACGTGAGTTGGGTGTTTATATGTTTAACTCGACGCTCGGAAATTGGACGAGGCTTCCTTCTCAACAACTTGCCGATGCTACGGGGACGTTACAGCAGCGGATACAGGTAACAAACGTAAGTGAGGATAACGTTGGAGAAAGCGCGCTTCGCGATGTTCGCGTCCAACCCGAAGGTGCTCGGACCGGCAAATACGTCCTCTTCTTCACGGGTCCTCAAACCTATCGGCTTTTCCTTGCTCCTTCAACGGATGACATACGGGTATTTGAACCATTGGAAGTTATTGCATCCGCGGAGCAGCTTGCAAACTTTACTACGGATTCCCCAAACTCCAGACACGGCTTCTCGCTTAATGTAGAGCTCGATTTTGAAAAACCTTTTGTATTCGGGGATGTCTTGACATTCAACATAACTTCGCTTGTACAATCAGTAGATGTTGAGCCAGATTTTGATGCCCCTCAACAAGAGCAGCGTTGGTATGCCTCTGGGTTCAGGGATACCAACCGCGGCACGGGGACCGTCAGTTACGTTGAACTTTCGCCGGACACCACTATGCCGAAGGATAAGTGGATTATCTTCTTCCTGACGGATAGTCTGTTTCAGGTTGAAGGTGAGAGAACCGGTATTTTGCGTTCCCAAACTGATGGAAACCAGCCATTGCGTGGAACGGTCGGAGAACCCTTCCATTATGAGCCCTACGGCTTGCGTTTTCAACTCACGCAAGGCGAACGCTCCTTTGCGCCTGGTGATAGATTTCGGTTTCAAACCCGATCTGTCGGCACTATTCGGGCTACAACGGATCGACTCGGACCAATTACGCTCCTGTATACTGACGATACTGTGCCACCAGATATACAACTCACTATCGGCAATCAACAACACTTTGTTCCAGGGGATGCAACAGATTCGGAACCGCTCATCGGGGCAACATTAACTGACCTAAGCGGACTCGATTATCTCACTCGTCCGCTATTATTGGAAATCGGAGATTCGTTCGGTGAATATGAGCACATTAAACCGGAGGCGTATCAGGTGACACATCACCCCGGTTCAAATCAACTCATTTTAACATATCCCTCTCCAGAGCTTGAACCGCGGGAATATGAGGTTCGCCTAACCGCAAGCGATGTCCATGGAAATACGGATACAGTGAACATCACGTTTCGAGTCCATGATACTTTACAACTGCTATCGTTTCTCAACTATCCAAACCCTTTCCCGCGCAAAACAACGCTCACCTGCGAATTAACAGCCCCCGCTGATTCACTTGTTGTGAAAATCTATACGCTGAGTGGAAGGCTTATCCGGGAACTCGCCATGCCACCAACGCCTGGATTTCTTATGGTGGAATGGGACGGCAGGGATGCGGATGGCGTTGAGGTAGCAAATGGCGTTTACTATGCTAAACTCCGAATCCAGCGCGACGGTGAAAAAGATATAACCGAAATACTGAAAATGATGAAATTGCGTTAATGGTTTTAAAATTAGGGTGCATCGGTGAGGTGAGTTTGATGCATAAAGTGTTTTTCCGTATATCCGTCTGTGCCGTTGTTACAGGCGGCTGTCTTGGATAAACCAAAACTCGTAGTCCGTAATGAAATGGAGGGCGGATTTGAGCAACGCACGTAAAAGTCTTAACGCACGTCGTTTCTCCGCAAGGAAAAATTAAAAATCTTAAAAAAAATATCTTCTATTTTCTGGGGTGTGTAATTACGTTCTGTGTGGTGGTTCTCCAATCCGCTGAGGCAAGATACACTGCTGATTTCCTAACACTTGGGGTTGGTGCCCGCGCACTTGCTATGGGCGGTGCGGGGACTGCCCTGAGTGACAATGCTTACGCGCCCTATTGGAATCCCGCTGGATTGGGACAGCTCACTCGATATGAAGTCAGTTTTATGCACTCCACGCTCAATGGAGAGGATGCTTACGATTTTGTCAGTTTTGTGGTGCCGCTTGCAAACCACAACTTGCAAGACAAAAGTCATACACTAAAAAAACGAGGCGCGATCGGTGTCAGTTGGCTCCGCGTCGGTGTTGACGATATTCCTATTACCAGTCTACCTGTGGTCAGTCGTCCTGTTGGACCTATGAACCGTCCGGAGGTCATTGGGTCTTTCAATAATACCGATAACGCCTTTCTCTTTGCTAACGGTTGGAGATTACCTGCTTTTCGTGGTATTCATTTACATCTCGGTGGGACGCTCAAACTTCTCTATATGAGTGGGTATCGAAGCACAAATGCCATTGGTGGTGGGGCAGATGTCGGTATTATCGCGATGACAAACCCAGAAAAATCTCACCAACTCATGCTCGGATTGCAGGGGAGCGATGCCTTTACGACAAAACTCTATTGGAATACACCGCCACAATCGTCAGAGCAAACATCCCATACCGAAACGATACTGCCGCATCTGAAGATTGGTATTGCCACGATACACTCGCTCCCTATCTTCCGAAGCACACTCATTCTTGCACTGGATACCTACATCCAAAATCAGGGTCAATCTCAAGCCGAGGCACCCCAGGGAAGTCCTGTTGAGTTACATGCGGGTGCCGAGTGGACGCTTTTCGATCTACTTGCCTTGCGAATTGGAATGGCGGAACGGAGTGGGAGTCTTGAGAGTGTTCGCCAACTGACAGCAGGGGTTGGGTTGAACCTCCGATTCGTCACAGGCGCGGGGGCGGGATTAGACTATGCGTTTGCGAAACACCCGGCATTAGGGGGCAGCCATCGCATATCTCTCCGAATTAGGTTTTAGTAATCGTTGCCTGCAAGGACGCGGTAGTTAAGAAATTACGGACACACGAATTTTCCCAGAACTTTTCGCACAGACGCGCCTGTCGCTGAAGGCAAGTTTCCAGCCTGTCCATGAAGGGATTCATTCGCGAGGATTGCGAACGCTATTGATTCTTTGGCATCCGCCGAGATGCCAGAGCTATCTACAGGTTCAACAACTGTATTTGCTAAGACCTCGCTGAGCCTTTGCATGAGGGTCTGGTTGTGTACGCCGCCGCCGCTCACGTAGAGGATGTCTATTGGGTTCTGTTCCGACACAAATTGTGAAATGTAAAGGGCAACTGTTTGGACTGTCAATTCGGTCACTGTTGCAACAGAGTCCCTATCTGAGAGATTGTGTTCACGACATACTGTCAGACATTCCAGTGCGAAGGTGTGTCCGAACATCTCGCGTCCTGTTGTTTTTGGGGATGGGAGATGGAAAAAAGGGTGCTTTAACCATTCGTCAATGAGCGGTTGGTGAGGAGTTCCCTGCGCGGCACGCCGACCGGCTTCGTCATAACGTTCTGTTCCATCCGTTATCTCGCTCACGACTGCATCAACACACATATTTCCCGGTCCTGTGTCTGCCGCGGAGACCGAATCAAACGATCCGTTAGCGGGAAGCACGGTGAGGTTCGCGATCCCTCCGATATTCAGGAGGCCCACTGTTTTAGCGGTCTCACGAAACAACAGATAGTCTGGATATGACACTAACGGTGCACCTTGCCCGCCTGCCGCCATATCTGCCACCCGAAAGTCAGCGATAGTAGGAATACCGGTCTCGTGTGCGATGACCGCAGGTTCACCAATCTGCAGTGTCGATGGAACTTTACCTTGCGGTTCGTTGAGGCGGGGTAAGTGGTGAATCGTTTGACCGTGTGAGCCGATGAGATCAATGTCTCTCGCAAACATTCCGTTTTTTTGTAGGGTATGTTTGACAGCCTCCGCGAAGAGATGTCCAATGTAGAAATTCATTTCACAAATGTCGTCAACGCGGCTCGTATCGGGTTGGCAGAGAGCGAGGATGCGTTGTGGCACATCGGGCGGAAAGGGAAAAGTCTCAAAAGCGATCAGGTTTACTGTCGTTTCTAAACCGTGCCCCGTGATTTCAACAACGGCTGCATCAATGCCATCAACGGAAGTGCCAGACATCAGACCGATAACATACTTTCTCTTTTTTTTCAAAAGTTCATAAAATTTTTTCATTTTTTAATGATACCTTAGCCTGCAACATCGGCGCAGGGTTTTTGATAGGGTATTTCTTCAGATTTAAGCAACGCACGTCAAAGTCCTAACGTCCTCCGTTTCTCCGCAAGGAATAATTAAAAAACTGGGTTGTGTTTTCACGCCATATCTGAAGCTCTTCAGTCCACTGTGCCTGAATCTTATCCAATGGCTCTCTATCTAACAGCGCATCTCGGAGCCAATTATTTCCTGCTAATCGATCAAAGTGCTCGGGTCGGAACGCAAAATGGTCGCCGTATTCAGTAGTTAAAGTGGATAACATGTAGATAGCCGTCTCTACTGGCAGAAAACGTTCTCTATCGGTAATATGGATTGCAACGCCGCCGCATGGTTGTTTCGCGTGCTTTGTGGTTTCAGCAACTGGGGCAGGCGTAAAAACAGTTGGACGGAACAGAACACCCGGGAGAGACAAAGCATTTAGGGTCTCAGCCCACTTTTCACCATTACACCAAGGCGCGCCGATATATTCAAAGGGTTTTGTCGTTCCTCTGCCCTCGCTCATATTTGTGCCTTCAAACAAGCATAAGCCGGGATAGAGTGTTGACGTTGTGAGTGTCGGCATATTGGGCGAGGGGGGCACCCACTGCAAGCCGGTGTCATCATACCACATTCCGCGTTCATACCCGGGCATCCATGCAACGTTTAAACGGCACCCTGGGACACGCTCCATCTTTAACAGTGTTGCCAATTCACCGATTGTCAAGCCGTAACGGACAGGCATTGTATGTATGCCGACAAACGATTCAAACCCGCTTTCCAATATCGGTCCCTCCACAGCATTGCACGCAATCGGATTCGGACGGTCTGCGACGACGAAATCAATGTCGTGGTCGCTGGCGGCTTCCATTGCATGTAGCAGCGTTGAGATATAGGTATAATAACGCGTTCCGACATCTTGCATATCGTAGATAAGCAAATCAATATCTTCCAGTTGGCGTGCTGTTGGACGCACTGATTGTCCATACAGACTATAGACCGGGACGCTCGTGAGGTGGGGTGTTTTGTGCGAATCAACGCTGGATTTCGTCTGGGAATAGACGAAATCCGTTCCTTGTATTACATTTGCGCCTGTGGCATTCAGCGCGGTATTTCTGCGGATTTCTTCATTTCTTCGCGATGCGTTTTCATCTGAGACATCGAGGCTATTGACAGCGATGCCATCTTGAACCGCGCCCCAGAACCCGTGCTCCGGAGAGAAGATCGCAGAAAGCCGACACGATGATGCCGCCGCGAAAAGTCGGTAATTGCTTCGTAAAGTGGCATCAACTCCCGTGTGGTTTGTAATCAGACCAATTGATTTCCCGCGAATCCAGTCCTTTTTTTCTGTGAGCAGGACTGTCAATCCTAATTCAATTTTCTGTGATTTTGTCGTGAAAGACATAGGAGGTTTGTGTGTAAAGTTCCGGTTCGGAAGTTAGACCGTAGCGCGTTGCTACGAAGCGAATAAAATATTATGGAATATCTTCCTGAATTCGATAATGCCTCGCCGATCGGCATCCGGATGCACCCGATTTGTCAACAGGATCGCTGCAAGTTTCCTTTTTAAACAGATTCGTATTGAAGTGCCAGTGAATCCTGTGTGGTAGAGACAGCCGTCATCTGTCACAATCCAGCCGATACCTCGACGTTCTCCTACCGCTGGGGCGATCTGTTGCATCCTACAAAGGCTCACCGGGCGTAAGAGGTCTCCACCGTTGTCCATCAGTGTTCTACAGAACTTACTGAGATCTGTTGATGTAGAAAAAAGCCCGGCATTGCCAGAGACGCCGCTAAGGAAATGCGCATTCTCATCGTGAACCTGTCCGATGATTACGCCCTCTCGCCAATCGTAGCGTTCGTAGTTCACCATCCGACGTTCAAAACTGTTGGAATCCTCTGTTGCTGCACAGTAGTTGCGCCATGCTTGTGGCGGATTGAACCGCGTCCATTCCATACCGAGTGGCGCGAAAATCCGATCGTGTGCCAATTTGTCCAAGGATTGTCCAGCCACTCTTTCAAGAAGTGCTCCTAAAACGATATACCCCAAGCAACTATACACGGCTTTTTTCCCGGGTTGAGATTCCAATGGCACCCCTCCGAGGTAGGAGATTACATTTTTTCGTGATCGGACACGCAGGTAGACAGGTAACCATGCGGGGAGTCCTGAGGTATGTGTCAGCAGGTGTTTAAGTGTCACCCCCTTCTGTTTGAACTCCGGCAGGTATTTCTCTGCAGGCGTATCCAAAGAGAGTTTGCCGCTCTCAACGAACTGCATGCAAAGCGTTCCTACAACAACCGGTTTCGTCAGCGATGCCAAATCGAATAACGTCGTGTGAAACATCGGTAGCCTTTTCGGTTTCACACATCGATACCCAAACGCCTCGTGGTAAAGCACCTTTTTATCCGTCAGGATGCAGACGACGGCACCGGGAAACACCTTCTCGGAGATGCTATTCTCAATAAGTGTTGAAATTGTTCCTTTTAACAATTGAGTTTCCTAACAGAATGCGCATATTTGATGGCGCTACACGCACGCCCCTTTTGAGTTGACGAACAGCCTACTTATATGATACACTATCTATTATCTTTTGGTAAGTATTTTTTCATCTGCAGGTAGGTTTTCAAACGATTGCGAAACCCGGAGAATTGGATCATGGAAACTTTATGCCCGAAAGAACTTCAGGAAATTATAACAATTGAAAAACCTTGGGGAGGCTTCATACAATATGTCCTCAATCAACCCGTTACCGTCAAAATTTTAGAAATTCGGGCAGGCGAGCAGGTTAGTTATCAGTATCACCACCACCGAAGTGAGTTGTGGATTCCGCTTGATGAGGGTGCTTGTGTAAACCTTGAGGGCACCATTCAACGTCCCGCCCCTATGGAACCGGTGTTTATTCCACAAGGTGCCAAACATCAGCTCATCGGTGAATCTAAGGACTATCGAATCCTCGAAATAGCGTTTGGGCACTTTGACGAAGAAGATATTGTCCGTCTTTCGGACAAGTATGGCAGACGGACTTAAGCAACGCCCGTCGTTCCTCCGCAAGGTATAATTAAAAAAAGGTATAATTAAAAATTGGACAGTAAGCTACATTTTGGGGTTGACAATGAGATAGCCGGTTCGTTCCCCCAGAAGGCACAACAGAAGGTTGATACCGCTTTGCAAAGCATTCACCTTCTATTTCAGGATGAAGCAGAAGCACCGCTTTCCGAGCTGGAGCGTGGACTTCGTGCGTGGACCCGAAGTCATCTCGAAGCCGAGGATATTGCTCAAGTCGTGGTGTTAGCTACACGCGCGCGTGAGGCATTCTCCGTGTTAGTCACTATTGGCGTCGGGGGTTCCGACCTGAGTGCCCGCGTCTTTCACGATTCTTTCAACCATCCGTATCATAATTTGCTGTCGGTCGAAGAACGCGGAGGTGCCCCAGAAGTCTATTTCACAGGCGACACCTTCGATCCATGCCGGCTTATCGGCTTACTTGGAATGCTCAAGGCGAGAAATCTCCTTCATAAGACGCTTTTCAATGTCATTAGCAAATCCGGAACAACAACCGAAACTATGGCGACGTTGATGATTATCCGTGATGCACTTGATGATGTAAACTGGCATCAACAAATCCTCGCGACGACCGGATTAACTGCCGACAGTGTACTCTTCCGAATGCATAAGCAATCGCCGTTCTACGGGGACACGCTGCTTCCTGTCCGTGATGGTGTCGGTGGACGGTTTTCAGCTTTCTCTCCAGTCGGGTTGTTCTTTCTTGCTATGACCGCAGGAAAGGGCGAAACTCCGAATGCCCGAATTCGTGCCGCTGTCGAAGGTGTGAGTCAGGCACATGAAGCCTTTAATCTTGCTTATAATCATCAGGATAACATTGCGTATCAATTGGCGCGCTGGATTCATCTCTTTGAGGAGGTCGATGGAAAAGGAAATATTGTTTTTTACAACTACGCCGATAGTAGTTGCCTTGGTGAATGGTTCGTCCAACTTTATACGGAATCTATTCAGGAACGCGGCGGTGGTGCTAATGTCATAAATGCGAAGGGACCCACGAGTAATCACTCTATTCTCAACGGTATTATCGCGGGCCCCAGGGATAAAGTCGTTTTATTTATCCATTGGGAGGAACTTGGTCCCGGCTTAGTCCTGCCGACAGAGACTGGAATGGACAGCAAATTAATCGAGTTTGAAGGATTAGCCATGACACACATGCAGACCGCTTCGTATCGCGGGACTGCTTTAGATTTTAGTGAGAACGGGGTCCCTAATGCAACGCTAACCGTTCCAAAGCGGAATATCCGGTTTATTTGCCGGTTGATGCGTCTTTTAATGGATACGATTGCCGTAAAGGGCAGGCTCCAAGGGTTACACCTTGACAATAATGGGGGGAGTGAGTTAACATACCTGCAAGACGGGGTTGAAGGTTATAAACGGAATTTCCGATCTTTTTTAGGGTCTTCAGTTAACAGTTAACAGTTTTCAGCATAACTCCTGTGGTGGTAACTGAAAATATACCTGCCACAGTGTGCTTAACTGACAACTGACAACTATAAACTATAAAAAATGAGGAATAAACTCTCTGCTTTACGATTCCATGATAAAATATTTATCGCCTATGGTTTGGTCTTCCTTGTCATGTTTGGCGTTGTCTTTGGGAGTACCAGTTTCCTGATTCGGCTTGCTTTTAAGAGGGAAATTGACTCTTATGTTGGGAGAGTTCAAGCTCAAATTTCAAACAATTATCAAAAGTTGCTCAACAAAGTTCAAAAAGAAGTCCACGCCACAGCGAATGATGCAAGACTGCACCGCGTCATAGAAAGCGAATCGCGCTTCCCTTATCTACCGGCACCCGAGTTTGATCTCTTGGAGTATGGGACCGCGGATGGCAGATTGCTATATCCGGACACGAAGATAGGACAAAGGACGCGAACGTATAATTCGTTGGACGACGATGAGGGGCATATACGGCTCAGAAGTATTCCGCTACAGAGTGATCTGGGGTTGCAGTATATGGTTCAGGGAACGGAAGCCGGCGAGTGGGGGTTCGTAACAGGAGGCTACCTCTTGCAGACGTGGCTGGAGACGACCCAAACCACTATCCAATCAGATGAGCATCCCATCTTCCTTGTAGGAAGGTCCCAAATGTCGGACGCAACATCCTTTGACACCGAACCGAAAGCGACAGCGGCAGAAGATTGGCTCCCGCTAAATTTCGCAGCTCAGACGGCGCACGGGAGAGGATGGTTTAAATCACTGCCGAGTTGGCTCCCAGAGCGAAAAATCTTTTTACAGGGAACAGAAGAGACCAGTGGACGCGCTTTTACTGCTTTTCGGATAACACCTTTCAACTCACCCTTCGCGACCACGCGCGAGAAACCCGCTGTTGGCTTAATCGTTGCATATTCGCATGAACGTCAAGTGAGATGGCAGCGGCAACTTACGATTACACTGCTTTTGAGTGGCATCGGTGGACTCGCGTTGGTTTATCTCATCAGTTATATCATTAGCCGGCGGATGACGCGTCCTATCGCGGTGCTACGTGAGGGGGTTAGCCATATCGCGGCGGGGGATCTTGATCATCGCGTTAAAATCCAATCGCGTAACGAGGTGGGACAGCTGGCTGAAGGGTTCAATCAAATGGCACGGGACCTGAAGCAAAGCATGGAGGAGCGTATAGCGGCAGAGCGTGCCGCGACTTGGAGAGATGCCGCTCGGCAAGTGGCACACGAAGTTAAAAACCCGCTCTTTCCGATTCGGCTCTCTGTTGAAAATCTGCAGCAGGCGAAATCCAATCCTGAGGTTTTTGAGCAAATATTCAGTGAATGTACGGACACGGTCATTGAAGAAGTGGATCGGATCGGTAAACTCATTGACGAGTTCCATCAATTCGCGCGAATGCCGAAACCGCAGCGAAAATGGAGCCAATTGAATGACATTGTGAGAACTGTCCTGACACTCTACACCGGTAGACACATACCTGACCTTGAACAGGAAAATGAAGTCGCACCGATGAGTTCAGAGCAGGTGGATTCGGTACTACAGGATTCTACTGAGAAGTTCTGGCTTGAAAATATCTCGAAAATTAAAGTTAGGACCGAATTAGACCCGCTGCCTCTACTTTTAGTTGATCCGGAACAGATTACACAGGCACTCGGCAACCTCTTGAAAAATGCAATTGAAGCGATGCCTGAAGGTGGATTGCTTCAGGTGAAAACCCATTTCACACCAAATGGCAGTCCGTCAGAGCACGTTGTGACAGAAGAAAATGATAACAATCGTTATACACCAAGTAGGGGTCAACGAGAGAATCTCGCGGCAACTGAAGATGATAGCAACCGTCATGCCCCGAAAGTCATTAATGGCACGGTTTCACTGGAAATCCAAGATACGGGGTCCGGTATGTCCGAGGAGACTAGGGCGAATCTCTTTGTGCCTTATTACACGACAAAATCAGAGGCGAATGGTAGAGGACTCGGTGTGCCAATTGTTAGAAGGATTGTCACAGAGCATGGTGCCGATATAGACTTCCAAAGCACTGAAGGCGAAGGCACGACTGTCCGTATCCATTTTCAAACGCATCAAGGAACTCGCTCCGAGGAGTTTACATCGGCGACTGAAGAATTAATACCACAACTCTAACACGGAATTCCTAAGATTTTTATCACGAAACTGAAACTTATCCGCAAGGTGAAATTAGAAAATGGAAACGATTCTGATTGTAGATGACGAAAAAAATACGCTTAAGATGTTGTCCCAAGGACTCAAGATGCGTGGGTATCAGGCACTTACAGCTGCGAGTGGTGAAGAAGCATTGCAACAGTGCATCCGGTCGGATGTGGATCTTGTATTGTTAGATATCTGTATGGAAAATGGGATGGATGGTGTTCAGACACTTGTCAAACTTCGTGAACGTTACCCGGAATTAAATGTGGTGATGATGTCTGCGCAACAAGATATTGAAATTGCCGTTAAAACAATGGAACTCGGTGCGAAGCGGTATATTACAAAGCCGATCAGTATTGATAAAATTCTCTCCAGTGTCCAGCCGTTTTTAGACATATCCCGTTTATCACAAGAAAATGAGATTCTGAAATCACAAATTACGCCCGCCGACGAAATGGTAGGTGAGAGTGCAGTTATTTCGCATCTCCGCTCGCAGATTCAGCGGGTCGCGGAAAGTAAACTCGGTGTCTTAATCTCTGGTGAGAACGGCACGGGTAAGCAACTTGTCGCGAATGCGATCCATCGACAGAGCAGACGTGCCGCGAAAACCTTTATCCCGCTCAACTGCGCCGCTTTACCCGATGAACTCATTGAGAGTGAACTCTTTGGACATGAACGGGGTGCGTTCACTGGTGCTGACTCACGAAGACAAGGACGCTTTGAACTTGCTCACGGTGGCACCATCTTTCTCGATGAAATTGGCGATATGAGTTTAAAGGCGCAAGCAAAGGTCCTTCGCGTCATTGAAACCGGCGAAGTCGAACGTCTCGGAGGAAATCAGATTCGGACGGTAGATGTTCGCATTATCGCGGCGACGAACAAACACCTCCCTGAAGAAATTGAAAAGGGGCGGTTTCGGCGCGATCTTTTCTATCGACTGAATGTCGTGCCTATTAACGTTCCACCGCTTCGAGTACGGACAGAGGATATTCCGCTGTTAGTGAAATATTTTGCCGAGCGTTTACAACTCAATATTGCATCCACCCCGAAAGTCATTGATCCAGCAGCTTATGCTGTGTTTCAAAGTTACAATTGGCCAGGGAACATCCGGGAGTTAAAAAACATCGTTGAACGCCTCCTGATTATGGTAAATCGAGATGTTGTCATGGCACCCGATGTCGCCGAGGCTTTGGCATTGATCCCGCAATCTACTTCCCCGCATCCATCGCCAAGTGCGGCGCTGGATCAAATTGCCTTACACTCTTCTCTTGGGATACCGCTCTACAAACCTGGAATGGCGCTGAGTAAGATGGTGGATACTGCCGAGGCTCAATGTATCCTTGCCGCTTTGGAAAATAATAAATGGAACATCCGACGGACCGCAGAAGCATTAAAGGTAGAGCGGAGTAACTTGTACAAAAAAATGAACCGGTATGGCATTTCTCGGCCAAGTTCTGCGAGTTAAATTGTAGGCGGGAACCCTGATTCCCGACTGTTACCATGATACAGAAAAACATCAACGAAAACGGTGGGATGACGCTACTTCAGCTGCTCATCCTTGTTATTATAGCCATTATCATTGGGGGACTTTCCTTTCCACCCTGGCGGGAGTATCGAAAAGTGAGCGCGGCGGATATAGATGTCGAAACCATCGCTATTGCTATCCAGAAATACGTCAAGCATACCGGGCGGTATCCAACGAATTTAGATGTCTTGGTAACGAATCCTGGCGTTGAAGGATGGCGTGGGAACTATCTGGAATCTGTTCCAGAGACACCATGGGGTGGGGATTATGTTCTCCATCAAAACACCTACAAGATAGGGATTGCGAAAAATCACCCGCGTGTTCCCGAAAAATACCGAATCGGCGGTGTCGCGGAGATTAGTAGAGTTTATCATGCGGACGCGCGCCTCGGTGAGAAGTATTGGTGGTAGTTATACCATTTCTGATTGAAATTGTAGCATAAACTTCAGTTCGTGCATGCTTGTAGCATAGACTGTTAGTCTGTGCACTCAGGGGCTGCTAATGCAATATAAACTTTTAGAAGTGGTATTAGTTTTCAGTCACAAGAGACGTTCGGTAACAATTCACCAAAAACTTGGAATATTCCAGGGTTTGGAAAATTGTTACAAGAAACCCGCTTAACTGACAACTGAAAACTGATAACTGACAACTATTAAAAAATATGTGGGTCTTTATTTTTCTTTTTGGGCTGGCAATCGGCAGTTTTCTCAATGTATGTATCCACCGTATTCCGCTCTCAGACGTATCGATTCATTCGCCACGCCGCTCTTTTTGTCCTGAATGTAAGAAACCGATAAACTTTTATGACAACATCCCCGTTTTGAGTTATCTGCTTTTGCGAGGAAGGTGTCGGTCTTGTAAGGCGAAAATTTCCGTTATATACCCGTTGGTTGAATTAGCGACAGCTGCCTTGTTTCTGTTCATGTTCTACCACTTCGGGGTAACCCTCGAATTTCTACTCGCAATTGCTTTCATCGCTGTGTTGTTGCCGATCTCTGTCATCGATGGAAGGCACTATATTATTCCAAACGTCCTCATCGTGACGGGATTGATTCTCGGTTCAGTGATTGTCTGTGCGATCGCATATCAACGTGCCGATGTGTCGTATCTGCTCACGCGCCTCATCGGTGCCGTTGCTGGATGGACGGCGTTATGGTTGATTGCCGTAGTTGGGAGTGCTATCTTACGCAAAAAAGCGATGGGGGGTGGCGACATCAAACTGATGGCACTCAACGGATTGTTCCTCGGTGCGTGGCCCGAACTCGTGATGGTAATCGCCTTCTCTGCCCTGAGTGGTGCGATCGTCGGGAGTGCCTTGATTCTCTCTGGACGGAAAGGTCGGCAGAGCCCTATCCCGTATGGCCCCTTCCTCGCCGGTGCCGCTGTGCTTGTGCTTTTATGGGGGGATAGACTCTGGGGGACCTACTTGCGATTCGTTGGATGGAATTAATTGTAGGAGGGATTTGTAATCCCGATCAAGCACACGGCGTGTGCCGTCGCCATTTAATGCGATGGAGAAAATATGAAAACCTTTTACATACTCATCTGCCTACTGATATTCGCCTTGAGCCAGCAGACTATCCATGCACAACAATCGCCTGTGACGGAACCGCGGAAAGAATCTGCTGAAGGTTTTGTTAAACTGGGAATGCCTCTGGAAGAAGCACTTACGAAGATTACTTTCATTGTTACATGGTTAAGCGGAGACGGAAGTGATGAAGTGATTTTTGAAGGTGAGGGTGTAACCCGGGAGAAAGACTACATACAACTTAGGAGACCAATAAAACGTCGGTGGACCGAAGATGTGTACGGGCACAGTCATTATACGCTTCTCTTGAAGTGGTGGAACGTCTTGAAACTGCCTTAGGGTAGGATGATTTCTACTGCTTGCAATTAACTACATTTATAGCGTATAATTAAATCCCATAAGGAGGATACGACATAATGGATGTTAAAGACGCGATTCTTTCACGACGCACGATTTTTAAGTTCAAACCGGAACCAGTGCCAAACGATGTCATCGAACAGGTTTTCAGTTACGGAATATGGGCACCGAATCACCATGTCACAGAGCCGTGGCGGTTCACAGTTATTGGCGAGGAGACGAAGTTGATCCTCGCAGACCGCTACCGAGAGATCAAGATAGAGGATACACCCGACCACGTTGATGCCGAAAATCTTGCCAAAATCGGTGAGTTGGCTTACGAGAAATTCATGTCCAAGCCGACGATTATCGCCGTTTCGTGCATACAAGAGGGTGATGAACAACGTCGACGGGAAGATTATGCTGCCGCCTGCTGTGCTGTGCAGAACGTCCAACTCGCCGCATGGGATGCTGGGGTCGGGATGCAGTGGAGCACCGGTAGAATCACGCTCGAAGAGCAGACGTATCAGTTGCTGGGAATTGATTCGTCACAGGAGTACATCATCGGCTTCTTCTACACGGGGTATCCCGCCGACATCGGCGCACCAAAGCGACAACCCGCAGGCGAGTTTATCCGCTGGGTGGCATGATTGGCTTGCTTCGCAGTGAGAACGGTCAACCGTCAGTGGTCAGTTCGGGTCAAACGTTCTCATCTACCACAGTTCCTAATGGCCGATGGGGAGACGGTGTCCCCTAAATGGCTAACTGGTACGCTGCCTTGGCATTCTGCCAAAAGAACTTCGCTTTGACTGCCTCACCTTTCGCACTGAAGTAGTCGTTCACAATCTGTTGCACGACTTTATACGGCGCGAAGCGTTCAGATACGGGCCAATTACTCCCGTAGATGAGCCTATCCTCACCGAATGCATCCCATAACACATCTATCGTTGGGGTGTAATAGGCGACATCCGTAGGGGCAGGGATTTGCCCAGTGTGTTCTGCGAGTCCGGATACTTTGCAATAGATGTTTGGGTAGCGAGCCACTTCATGGATTGCGGAAACCCACCCTGGGTCGGGGGGCTGTTCTGATATTCGCGCACCTGCGATGTGGTTGATGACAATACGCATCTCTGGTGTATGTTCAACTAAGGTTGGTAAAACTGATAGCATCTCAGGATTAATCAACAGGTCCAAGGTGAGTGCTTTCGCTGCCAATTTTTCAATATTAGCTAAGAACGTGTTGTCACTGATGGCACGTAGGTGTCCCCCGCCGAGGCGTATCCCGCGAAAGAGTGGATTCGCAGAAAACCTTGATAGGGAGGCTTCAAAATCTACGTCGTCGGGTTCTAAGTGTCCAACGAACCCCACAATGAAAGGCTCATCTGCGGCGAGGTCCAGAATCCACTGGTTGTCCTCGAGCCATTTGCTCGCCTCAACGACGACAGTGCCTGTCGCGCCTTCGGGAACAGCGAGTGCTTTGTAATCTTCTGGCATCACTTTTCGGTAAAGCACATCATCATCTGGATTTGGCCACGGGACACCTTCGGGGCGCGTTGGATCGTAGAAATGTGTATGTGTATCAATAATCATGTTTTAATTTTTCCTTTTATCATAATAGGGTTCTTAACCTGTTTGCTGTTTGGATGTAATCCTTCTGACCAAACACAGCAACAGAATCGGGAACTGCAACGCGATGTGTTAAGGCTCAGAATGGGGCAGGCACTCAATCCGACAGATGCGGAAGGGTATATTCAACTCGGTATAGCCTATCGTGAACTCGGTGAATATGAGAACGCTATGGAGTCTTTTCAAAATGCTATCGCACTTGATGATAGGCACCATCACGCCTATAACAACCTCGGTTTGGTTTACGCCGATCTCGGCTTGTTTATCCTTGCGATTGAGACGTTCCATACCGCGCTTGAGTTATCCCCGGGAAACCCCGCCTTCTACAATAATCTCGGCTATGCTTACGACATGACAGACCAGTTCGACGAGGCTCTTGCCGCCTTTCAAAACGCAATTGAAACAGAACCAACCTTTGCTGATGCCTACTACAATATGGCGAGTACTTACCTCCACCGCGAAATGTATCAGGATGCTATTCAAAATTACGAGGCAGCCCTTGAGATAGAGGAGGGCGATGCCGATACCTATTTTAACCTCGGTCTCGCTTACGAGGAGAATGGGGAATTTCTTCGCGCTATCCAATCCTATGAAAAAGGGTTGTCCCTTGATGACAGCGATGTAGAGGCTTATTATCGTCTCGCGCAAGCGTATCAAAAGAATGATGATCCGCTCATGATGCGTCGCTATCTGGAGATTTTCTTGGAACGCGCGAAGGATATTCCTTATCTTCAAGAACAGATCCGCACTGCCGAGAAGATGCTTGATAGGTAATGCTTTTCTTTAAAATCAGCAGGAATTCTGACTTCATTCCATCCGGGTTCTTATTTTTTCGGGCACCGAAGAGTTTCCGCGTCTTAATTTTGTCCTCGTAGACTTTTTCAAACACAAACCCACGTTCCGTAAAATACTCCACCAATATCCGCCACAGTTCAACCGTTATGCCGTCAATCCGTGGATTGCCGACGAAAATACAAGCGGCTGCCCCCGGTCTCAGTTGATTCATCGAATTTTCAAGTGCGTTGACCGTATGGCAGAAATAGGAGTCGAGCCGTTTCTGTAGGTCGTCCCGAGTGAGCATCTCCCTGATTTTGTTCAACGTTTCGGTCTGAATCAGTCGATCTGCTTTCCGATATGGGATTTCAAGCCGTGATAATTCACGAATCTCTTCTTCAGTGTGTCCTAACCAGAAGAGGTCCCTCTTTGTAGAGCGGATGTATTCTTGCGCTTGGAGATACGGCGGCGATGTGATTAACGCATCGCATTCTCTTGACACGGGGACATAAGACGAATCCACACCCCCATGAAATTCAACCGTCCCCAGATGTTCACACTGGTGCTGTGTATGCATCACGAAGTCATTGAGGTTTTTTAATGTTTTCAAGGATAGACTATATACCATCTCATCTAACTGTTCTCGCCAATTTTCCTTGAGCAGCTCCGCTATCACGTTCAATTTACGCTTGGATTTGGCAAGCTTAGGTGTTCTGTCTTCTGTATAGGAGAAGCGTCTGTTCACCTTTAGCAATGCCGATTTGATAATGGTAGAATAGACACCACCGTCCATATTATTGATGAAACCCCAATAGCGTGATAAAACTTCGAGGATTTCAGGTGCGTACCAGTATGTAACATTCGACCAAGCAGGTATAAACAGGTGGCTACTTTCTCTCATACCATCTAACAGTTTACACAAATGCTCTTCATCCAATCTGTCTTTTCCACTGTAAATTTTCAGTGGCATGATATGGTTTAAGAGTAGGTTGAGATCGAGTAGAACAGCATTGCGTTTACACAGATACGCTTCGACACCTACGGTCCCTGAACCGGCGAACGGATCGATAATCCAATCTCCTTCCTTTGTGTAGGTGTTAATAGCGTACCGGACGACTTGCGGGATAAATTTCGCAGGATACGCGAAAATAGCGTGTGTCAGATAACCGGTATCCTTGATTTCAGGGACGAGTTCTCGAAACGAAACCAACGCTACGCCATCAGATTCAGTGTCGTCTGTTGGGACCTCAGGTTCGGGGTCTGTAGGGAAAAGTATGCCTTCAATATGGGTTTGCAAACCGCTCCCGAATTGTGCTTTCAGATTACAGTTTTTCATAAGCTGCTGTGAAACACGCTATTGCAGTTCTTCTTCAGTGAGTTGAAAATCAAAAACTGCTTCCCCTTCTTCCGTTCCTTCAATTTCTTCTTCCGTCAACTGAAAATCGAAAACCGCTTCCCCTTCCTCGACTTCCACTGTCTCTGTATCTGGTCTGCTGACTTCTTGAACTTCCTCTGTGGGTTGTGGTGCCTCTTGGGTTGTGGTGGCCTCTGTTGTTTCAAGTTTTGGAGAACTCGCACCCAGCACCGTTAACCCTACAATTCCGACAACACAGACAGTCGTGACCGTCAGTGCCACGGGGCGTTTCCAGAGGACGGCGCGTTCGCTTTTGTCTAAGAACGGGAGGAATAGCAGGAGCACCATACCAACCGTCGGGATTACAAACGTCCCCACAATTTCGAGAGGACCTTGGAAATACTTTAGCAGTTGAAACAGGAATAGGAAATACCATTCGGGTCGCGGATCATAACTGGCATTCGTTGGGTCGGCGACATCTTCAAGCGGCACAGACATGAACAACGCAGCGGCCGCCAAAGCAACAAAGAGGATGAGCATACCAACAACATCTTCAAAGACCTGATCCGGATAGAACGGTTTACCCATCTTTATCTCTTCTGGGGTGTTCTCTGGGGTACCCGAGGAACCGTAGTAGCGGACGAAGAAGAGGTGCACACCGACCAAGCCGAAAGCCAACCACGGCAACCAGATTGTATGGAGGGCGTAAAATCGAGACAGTGTCACCGCACCTATCTCAGTTCCCCCGCGCAAGACCTTCGCAACAAAATCGCCTAAGATGGGGGCAGTGCTGGCGATTTCGACACCGACAACCGTCGCCCAATACGCTTTCTCATCCCACGGAAGAAGGTAACCCGTGAATCCGAAGCCGAGGACGACTAACAGCAGGAGAACCCCGACGATCCATGTAAGTTCACGTGGGGATTTGTATGAACTATAAAGCACAACACGGAGCAGGTGCAGAAAGACGATGATAACCATCGCACTTGCACCCCAATGGTGTAACCCACGCACGAATGACCCGAACGGCACCTCTTCGCTGATATACGTTACCGCATTATGGGCATGCTCCGGTGAAGGCGAATAATATAATGCCAGAAACGCACCCGTCGCTGCCTGAAGCAGCAGCAGGAACATTGCCAAACTGCCCAGTGAGAAAAGCAGATTGATGTGTTTCGGCAAAGGTTTGCGTAGATGTGCGGAGAACTCCGCTAACGGGAGACGTTCGTTGAGAAATTGCATTTTTAACGATTAGTTTCTGGGACTGTTTCCTCTGTTGTCGGAAATCGGGTTTTCGGTAAATTCATAACCAAAAAAAGAGTGTTTAACAATTGTAGATCGGGGTTGACAACGGAAACCCCGACCAGACATAATAGTTAAAAATCCTTTACGTATAAAATGCCGGCTTCGACCTTCGTTTGGAGTTTCTGCAAGGGACGCGGCGGGGGGCCGGCAACAACAATTCCGTTTTTATCGAACACCGCACCGTGACACGGACAGAGGAAGGATTCCTTCTGCTCATCCCATCGGACAAGGCAGCCGAGGTGTGAACAGATGCGTGAGAAGACATGCCACTCTCCGTTACCTACGTCAGTTACGTAGACAGAACGTTTTTTCGTTGCTTTGACCCAGCCGTCTTTTGCAGTGAAGGTATAGTCCACCTTTTTAAAACGGCTGTTTTTGAGTCGGGCGGCGAGACCCAGATCGACCCATTTCGATTCCCCTTTCTTGAAGGCAGGTGAAATCGCAAAGCCGATAAGCGGGATACCCGCCGCGAGGCTTATTATGCCGCCAATGAATGCTGTTGCAATTTCAAAAAATGAACGTCTCCCCTTTTTCTCCATCCATTTTCTCCTTTACGGCTTTTTCCACGTTTGCCCTTCAAAGGGTTTGCGCAAATCATATCGTCCTTCTTCTAAGACCGGCAGCGTGCCGTCGTTAACCATAAGCTCAAGCGGCAGTTCCTTGGTTTCCATCGGGATCTGGACGACGTTCTTGATCCGTAAAGATTCATAGATAGCCATCATGATTTCAAGCGTGTAGCGTGCTTGAACGCCACTGCCGCGATGGTCAGGGATTTCACCTTCGATCCACTCGATGAATTCATCGTACTGATTTTTTGTTTGTGGGGGGGGTGTAATGGTTTGCCAGCCCTGCGCGTCCCCATTTTGGAGCAGAAGTGTGCCGTCAGGTCCGTTACGGATTTGTCCCTCTGTTCCAGCGATTCTGGGATGGGAGACTGACGGTTCCGGCAGATCGCCTTCGTAGATACCGCGTGCCCCGCCTTCAAAGCAGACTAAACCCATACAGAGGTCCTCACAAATCGTGCGGCGTTCCCACCGATCGGTCGTCCGAGAGGTCTGCCCAATGACCCAGAGTGTTTCAGGATCGGACAGCATGAAACGCCAACCATCGATTGCGTGTGTGCCTGTGTTCAACAATCCTGCGTGCCTTTTCGCACTGTGGTGGACGGTTGTTGGTTCACCAATCGCCCCTGCGGCGACGAGCCTGCGAGTCTCTATATTTGCCGGCGCATATCTACCTTGGTGGCCGATGATAAGCTTGACATCGTTCTCTTCACAGGCAGCGATCATAGCGTCGGCTTGTCCGAGTGAGGCTGCCATCGGTTTCTCACCGATAATGCCTTTTACGCCTGCTTTCGCCGCTGCAACCGTGGCTTCTGCCCGCGGTCCCTGCCAGGTTGTGATACTGGCGATGTCCAAGTCCTCTTTTGCCAACATTTCATCAACGTTTGTATAGATAGCCGGAACATCGTATTCATCCGAGACGCGTTGCGCCGCTTCTTCATAGATGTCCATGGCTGCGACAACTTGTGCTTTCGGATGTGCGGTCCATGCTCTGGAATGAGATCTACCCATTCCACCGCAGCCAATGATTCCAACGCGATATGTCTGATTTGCCATCTGTTGAATCTCCTTATCTTGGCGTAGTTTGTAAGCCAACTGTTTGAGATCGTGTTGAACTATTCTATCACTCCCTTGCTCTTTTTGTCAAATCGTTTCCCTTGACAAACCTTCAAAAACATTGCAAACTATTATACGCAAAGACACTTTAGGCATCAAATCCACCTGACCGAACCGCAAGGAAAACTTAAAAAAGGAACAATTAAAAATGGCAGATTATGAAGATAAAGGTTCGCAGATTCGAGTGACGAACCTTGAGGCTTTCCCGATGGGTGTGAAAGCCTACGTCAAGATTGAAACGAACATGGGTGTTACGGGATGGGGCGAGATCAACAATATGGAGACAACCGTTACCTGTGCGTTAGCGCGTTCGTTGTCCGAGTTGATTATCGGGGAAAACCCGACGCGCATTGAGCATCACTGGCAACGCTTGTTTCGCGCACACCGCAACATCCGGGGCGGCGGTTTGATGGTGCATACCATCTCCGCCATTGATATGGCACTGTGGGATATAGCCGGGAAACTCTGGGGCGTACCCGTCTATCGCTTGCTCGGGGGTCCCTGTCGCGATAAGATTTGGAAGTATCCGAGTCCGAAAGCGATTAAGACGGGGCCCGGCGGCTCTAAGCCGTTTGCTGGCAGCCCCGATGAGATCGCCGATCTCGTCCAACGCGTGCGGGATGCCCGAGAGAAAGTCGGTTCCGATGGCGCAGTGATGTTTGACGCACATAGTTGTCTGCCCCCGCCGATTGTCAAACAATTCGCGAGTTATCTCCAGCCGGACGACCTCCTTTTTTTAGAGGAGGCATGGGTTCCGGGGAATATTGAAGTGATGCGCAAAATCCGGGAATCCGTTCCTGTGCCGCTCGCTACAGGAGAGCGCGACCGCACAATATGGGAGGTCCGCGAAATCCTTGAAGCACAAGTGATTGACATCCTTCAGCCCGATGTTGGACACGGCGGCGGTATTACGCAAGTTAAGAAAGTTGCAGCACTCGCCGAGGCACATCACGTGCCAATCGCGCCACACTGCACGATGTCCTACCTCGGTCTCACTGCGAGTCTTCATTTATCCGCTGCTGTGCCGTTTTTCCTCATCCATGAGGGGTATGAGAACGTCCTTCCAGACGGCGTTGCCCACAAAACCTGGGAGATGGACGAAGAGGGCTACGTTTCACTTCCAGAAGGACCCGGCTTAGGGGTTACCGTTGATGAGGCAAAAGTGATTGAGGTCGGACAGGAAGCAGGCAGACGTTTCACGTGGCCCGATAGTAGGCTACCAGATGGCTCCATCGCGGATTATTAGGAACTTAAATATTCTTCCCCTGCTGGCGAGGTCTCCCAACCTCGCCCCATTAGATAGTGTCAAATTTTTCATTTTATGCACCAAACCGACGCAAAAGTGCAGTCTTTAAGAATACTATAGTTTGGACAATTTCGGTCGGGTTCATGCTTTGATTTTTCTGAAAGTTTCTGAAACACACCCAACTCACAGGAAAATAAACCCCGATGCACCCAACGGCAGCCCCAGCGGGGCGGAATGTGTATAGAAACCCCAACCCCCCAAGACCTAAGCCCCAGCGGGGCGATATGTGTATTCTTATAGTGGATCCTAAAAATAAATAGACATGTTCCGTTCCCCGGTAGGCGAGGTTTCTAACCTCGCCGGTGTGAAGTGTCCAATTAATTCTAAGCTTTACTATAAAAAAATTGTCCAAAGTTTAGTAAGAATAGGAACCCGAAGTCTCATAAAAAAAACGGAAAGGCACATAAAAATTGCTCGATTTTCCAAAAATGTTGCACGCCCTCTATTTCTTTGAAGAGGCGGGCGCGTCGTATGCAGCAGACCTTGAGAAAGCGCGTGTCGTCGAACTCTCTGCTGCGATGGCGGACATCCTAAAACTCGCGGAAACGCAGACGCATACTGAAATTGTCAGAACACTCCGCGCCTCTTATGCAGAGGAAGCTATCCTTGAGGCGTTTGAGAGACTCACAGAACTCGAGAAAGAGGGCTTGCTGTTCAATTTCAGTGCCGATGATGAGGAGACGCTGTCAGTTTTACCGATATTCTTCCAAGCGTTGGATCTCGTCTGTTTCCCTGCGATGCCGGGTACCCCGTTGTCGATTGTCTTAGAGGCGATGGCGTATGGTGCACCGTATGTTGCAATGACGAAGTATGGGATGCCTGCGGAAGTTGCGGATGCCGGTGCTGTTGTGGAGTCGGACTGGGATCATTCCGGTAATTTCCAGGTCCCTATGGCGACGTTATCTGAAACGATACACACGTTGTTGAAACCTTGCGTTGCTCGCGTCCAATGCGAAGACGTTGCAAAGGGTTTGGCTCAAAAATTCACTTGGGAAAAAGTAGCACAAGAAATCGTTCAGTGCTTTGAAGAGGGGCATCAGCAAAGCGCGAATGCCTTTAGAAGAGAAAGAAATGTGTCTCCGCTGGTTTTCTGCCGTCGGTATGATCCGGGGTCTGGAACCACCGAGTCCAGTGCGTACCGAGCGGGGAGCAATAGATACGACTGCCTTGAAACCGCCTTAGCAGAGATATTAGCGGAACAGCATACACCTGCTGAAATCGAGGCAGTTTTCAGACATTTCCAAGGGGAAGGCTTACTTCCGTAGCGAATGAATTCGTCTTGGAAATGGGTTTCCCAACTGGGGGTGGGAAGTCAATCTTGCGGGAAGAGAAGCACCGGCAGAAAGGAGAACAACCGATATGAAAAAGAATCTGCGCGGTAAAATCCGCGAGTTTGTCCACTCCGAGGAAGGCAAGGTGGGAGTCAAATCTCCACTGACGCTCGGTGCGGTGGTGGGTAGTGTGCTACTGGCACAAGCTATCATTGGTGCACCACGGGCTGAAGCGTGGATGTGCGTCAATAATCATGATTGTGAAAATGGGAACTGCAGTCATGGCACTTGTGTCTAAAGCGATTTCCTTGCTACAGAGGGGATGGCGGCTTTTGTCGCCTCCCTCTATAGGTGAGCAGGCACGTTCCTTCTGAGGAGACGGAAGTGTCTGCTACCTCAAAATAGGAGGAATGTATTGTGAAATTTACAGCAATGGGTGTTCTTTTCAGCCTGATCCTTATGTGTTCAAGCAGTTATCGCAGCTGGGCACAAGCACCCGAAACCCCAAAAATCGCGTTTAGCTCATTTCGTGAGGGCAATCGGGACATCTACCTGATGAATCCGGATGGGACGCAGCAGGAAAAAATAACCAACCACCGCGCCAGAGATAATATGTCTGCCTGGTCCCCAACAGGCGAACAGATTCTTTTTTCATCAGACCGGAACAAGCAACCGTTACATTGGGATATCTATCTAATGGATGCCGATGGTGGCAATGTGCGAGCCGTATTTGCAAGGTCAGCAGATAGATCTCAACCGATGTGGTCACCTGACGGGAAACAGTTTGCTTATAGACGGCGAGAGCCGAGCGGGAGTTTTATTTATATCGCTACGATTGATGGTAAACACGAGGAAAAAGTGGCAATTGGAAGTTGCCCGACTTGGTCCCCGGATGGCACGGAGATTGCCTTTGTCAGTGGTCGGCCCGATCAGAGCCACATCAGTATACTAAGCCTTGACACGCGAAAACAAAAAGTAATCTTTCCACCGAAGGCACGCCCTTCATGGATATCAGGACATGTGGTTTGGTCTCCAAAGGGTGATAAACTCGCTTTTGCCTGGCTTCATCGGGTGCCGCTGGCGGATTTTGCTGACACACAAACCATCTACATCATCAATCGCGATGGCACCGGTCTTGTGCAGCTTGTTGACGAAGCGGGGCCTCAGGCAGCCGACCCGGTTTGGTCGCCACAGGGGGATGCCCTGCTTTATATTCACGGAGACGACCAAGTTTTTAAAATTGGGATAGACGATAAGCAGGTAGAACAACTGACTCATATTGGACAGAATTATCTCGGAGATTGGTTTGACCCAGCTTATGCATTGCCGGTTGCACCACAACCTCAGTTACTGACTACGATGTGGGGCAAATTGAAATGAGAGTGGGATTCATAGGAAAAATACTTAGGACTTACGCAGTAAGTTAGAGTTGTGTTATACTGTTGCATTATATGGGTCTGGGTAAGTTTGACGCGGGTCGCACGCGCAGCCCGTCAAACGGTTTATCAACTCAAAGAAAGTTTACTTGATGATTATATCCGACAACAACTTCAAAAACCTGCTATTTTTATCAATATTGCGTAAGTCCTATATATGTATAATTTGAAGGTCACCCCCTGCAACCCATTGTTAAGAACCCCTTTGTCGCTGATCGTTGACGATTCGTGTCCGGTGGTCAATCTTACCTACTACTGGATACACCAACGGCACGCGTGGAAAGCACGACATCAGCCGAATATCCCTCCAGAACGTTGGGAAGGCAACGCCACGCAACTGAAAAGTATCCCCCCCACAATCCCCTCAGATTTCGCGTGGGAGTGGGCAGAATGGTGTTGGGAAAATGGTGTGAAGGGAAAATTTAGCCTGATTCCCTACCCGGCAGGTGTCGGACGCGTCGACGAAGGGTTTCCAGACTTTCCAACACACGAATATCAGGCGTGGCTGCGCATCTATAGGGAACTGATTTGGCCGAGTTTCGACCTGACACCGGAGATGCTCACACATACCGCTGTCGTTGATCTGGACACATTCAGCCTCACCGAAGAATGGGAACAGGTCGAATGGGTCGATCCGCCCGTTGATAATAGACTCACGGACTACATCATCACAGCGATGGAAATGCTTGATAATGTCGGTATTCCGTGTGAGGGTGTGACGAGTCCCGGTGCGTTTGGAAAACGTCAGGAAGCGGCGTATGCAGAAGCCGTGCTAACCGCTTCTCAACATGTCAATAACAACCCGCGTCCGTTCTATTTCCTCTGGCTCAAGCATGATGAACTGCCGGATGTGCCCATCTATTATCCTGAGAAAGAGGCAGGAATTGCGATTGCCAGTATTGTCTCGTGTGCGGGGGACTGGTTCGGTGGCTGGACAGGCTACGATTTGGGGGATGCCGATCGGTTCATTACAGAAGATTTACAGGGGGGTCGCTTGCCACCGATTCTCGAAAAGGAACTTCCGTGTGTCCTCGTTGGGCATTGGCCCGGATTCTATTTCAACGGTGAAAAATGTGGGTTTGATATACTAAAAACCGTCAAGGCACGGCTCGACGCTTATGACCCAGATGGCACGAAAACGCTCTGGATGAAAAATTCGGAGATTGGGCACTACTATATGGCACGTGAACTTACCGATATTGAAGTCTTAGAACGAGATTCTTCTTGCCCCCCTGATAAGGGGGGTAGGGGGGTTAAGCTCTCCACCCAATTCCCAACAGCAAATTTTACGCTGGCTCTTGATACACCGATCCGTCATGTTCAGGTTAACGGGTGGGATCTCCGCGAAGTCCGTTCCCGACGCGATTTTCAGAGGGATACGTTTCTCGTTGAAGGAAAACAGACCTTCGTTGCGTTCGATTTGGAGGTTGGTGACACAATTCTTTCGGTTAAGGAATAAGGATTCTGCCACCACTCGCAATGACCGTCGAACCTGTCATATAACTCGATTCCTCGCTCAAGAGGAACGCTATTACATCTGCCATCTCTTCCGGTTCACCGAGCCTGCCGAGGGGTGTCGTAGACCGAAGGTGTTCCACCATCTCTGCTGAGACTTCCCCTAACATATCTGTCGCGATTGCCCCGGGTGCGACTGAATTGATACGGATGTTGTGCGGTGCAAGCGGTCCACAGCACGATTTCGTCAAGGCAATGACGCCGGCTTTCGCTGCTGCATAAGGCAATTGGTTCGGACGGACTGCCAACGCAGCGATTGAGGACACGTTGACGATGCGCCCAAACTGCCTCTCAATCATCCCGGGTTTGACTGCCCATAACACGTTGAAGGGACCTGTCAGATTAATCGCAATAATCCTGTCCCAATGTTCAGGCGCGAGTTCGTCAAACGCCACATCACCGACCTCTCCGGCATTGTTTACCAATAGTTCGATTGTCCCGAGTTCTTCCGCCACCCTCGTGACCATTCTGTTTACGGCATCTCTATCAGCAATATCGGCTTGAACAGGTATTGCTGTTTGTCCCAAGTTGCGAATCTGCTCACAGACGGCTTCGGCTTTTTCAACGGCGCGAGAATAGTGGACGGCGACAGTCGCTCCTTCACTGGCGAGTTTAAGTGCGGTTGCTTGTCCTATCCCACGGCTCGCGCCGGTTACCAATGCAACCCTTCCCTTGTATCTCATCAGCGTTAATGAACCTCCCTACTATACGGTTTTGATCTGGAAATAGATTGAAGCTCTCTTTTTTATTTTTTTCCTTCTACAAATATAGCACAAATTAGACGGTGTAGCAACAGCATAATTGGAACTACACCACAATAAAAAATCGCTTGATTTTTGATAAAACAGAGATTTTCTGCAAAAAGAGTGAGTTTTTTCAGCACCGTGACCTTTTCTGTCTTTTTCAAGGGCTTGTTGTATGAATGCAGACAGAAAACCTCACAAATCTTTCGGATGCAATATTGCTGACGCGGATTCAGAACGGAGATAATGACGCACTTGGGGTTCTCATAAAGAAATATGAGCGGCTCCTCAGGACCATCATCCATTATGAAATCCACAATGTCGAGGAAGAATCGGATATCTATCAAGAGACCGTCCTCGCGATTGTGCGACGCGTCCGCCGACAAGCAGATGATATAGTATCCGTGGAACAGTGGGTGAAACAGATAGCGCGTAGTAAATGCAAAGCGTTCCTTGCGGATGCCAAAAAACGCGGACTCATCAGGGAAGCTGCTGACGAACGCTACATGGGTGTCTCTGAACAGGAAGTGAGCAAACGTGTTCGTCAGTATCACTTGGATGAACGTGTCTATGAAATTCGGGAGATAGTTGAGGGGTTGGGCTCCATTTACATAGAAGTCTTTGAGTTGTGGGAGCGGGGGCTGACGGAGGCTGGATCAGCAGCCATGCTAAAGATCTCGCCAAACACCGTGAAGTCTCGACGGAACAAGATACGAAAAGTAGTGCGTGAGCGTCTCGGTGTGCCACTTACGCTCAAAAAAGCAAAGTGAGCCTGCAATTCAATGGTGTGCAGGGGGATTTTTTCTTGACGATTTTTATCTGTTTGAATAAAATCGCTATTTGTAAGCATTGGCAGCCTCTCAGAGTTTTGAGGTGCGCCGAGGGGGATTCCAGCACCCATCGACGCTGCACTGCCATAGATAGAGTATGGACAGCACTAACCTAATTGTAGCATAGAATAGGTTATCTTTTCTGGGTCTTTTAGGTTAGCACTTTATACAACAAGAGGATTGCCAGAGAATACAACAATAAGGAGATAAAAATGTTCAAGATGAAAAGACTTTGGCACCCCCTTGCATGGAGCCAGAATATGATCACTCCGTTAGAAATTCTAACGGTATTGATATTCGTTCACATGGTATACTTTCATTTTTTGCCGATTTACCCGCCCGCCGGTTGGACGCAAACGTGCGAATGGTTTTTTTCGGGTGCTATCGCGGGAAGTATCGGAATCATCTGGATTACGAGAGCTATTTGTGTGGGTAGCGGGGTCGCAGCGACCGTAACGACCCTGGGTGGTGTCATCATCACATTTGGGGGGGCAGCCATGATAGGGGTCGCTGTGGCTTATGCGATCGAGGAAATCCGTAAAGGTTCCGAATATCTGATGTGAATCCGAACCGTTGGCAACAAAGCCGCTTTTTTCTATACCCAACAGGTGTAATTGTCTTTTTCTGAGCCGAAAAGACACATTTTTTTACGTCCAGAGAATGCGTGTTGTGTCTTTTTCTGCGAAAATCAAGGAGAGGTTGTTCTATTATGTCTTTGTTTGAATCTAAGTTTTTTTGGTGCTGTGTCCTCGTTTGTATCGGAATCGCAGGATTCTTGGGAGTCAATACTTACAAGTCACAGGCACGACGAGTGCCTGTGAAGGTTTACAAGACAACCCACCCCCCGCCGGTGGTGAAATCTTCAGAGAAAACACAGGTGCATCAGGGGGGTGTGGATCAAACGCAACCGTCTGTAGAGACAGTCGATTCTGTTGAAACGCAACCGTCTACAGAGACAGTCGATTCTGTTGAAACGCAACTCGGATCGGTGGAAATGTTTAAAGCAGAGGTGCCTACGTCCACCCCAACCGAGGAGATTACCACTCAGCCTCCTGAAACTATTGAGCCAACCGAGGATCCATACCTTGCTAATTTTTCGGCAGAAAATTTCGGACGAGAGATGCAAGAGGCGTACAACATGATTATGAATCAGTATCCGCTCCTATCTTTGCCAGAATCCGAGATTTTAAAACTGATAGAGACGGAGACAGGTGCTCGGGAATTGAAACGGCAAGCCGATGGTTTGCAAGCGGACATGATTCGTGCTGCTAACAAGTATATTCCCAAGTTGAGCGACGCAGAAAAACAGCAAGTTTTGGAGGGGTCGCGACGGCTGCTTTCACAATATATGACTCATGATCAAATTGAGGAGCATCTCTCTCAATTTAATTGGTAATATTCAACATTCGCTATGTTTCAAAGACTTCATTGCGGAAACGTAAAACTTTACGCCTTGTGCTAATTGTTTTTCCCGTATTTGAGAGGAACAGCGTTTTGTTTTTCTGTGAATGTATCCATCCTTATGTTATCCTATAAGTTCAACAACAACAAAAGGAAACACAAGGATGGACTTAGAGTATACTTTACAAGACGCTGTTCTGCAACTGAAAAATACCCCACGGACGCTCTTAGATGTTGCGGTTGTGGTTCAGAAGATCATGAAAACGCTTTATGATGCCACTTTCCCAATGCTGAAAATCGTAGACCCGGTCGGAACCCGGTGTCTCCGGACAGCGACATCATCGCCATCGGGTGGCTGCTTGAATACATCGGTGCGGACAGCGAACATTCGGGATATAAGCGTTTGAAAGTTGCGTTGAAAACGGTTTTCCCCTCTTTACCCGAACGCTCTCGCTTCAATCGCCGGCGACGCACCCTCTCAGGAGCGAGTGAAGTGTTGCGTCGGGCATTGGTGGCCTTCTTACCCCAGACGGAGGTGTTTCTCGTGGATTCTTTTCCGATACCGATTTGCGACTTCAAACGCGCCAAGTCCTCAAAGTCTGACCTGAAATGGGAGACCGACGCTTCAGGAACGCTTGCGACTTATGGACACTGGGTTCTCCACGAAAAGTCTCGGAACGTTTTTGGGGTTTCGCGGACACCTGATCACGACGGGGACAGGCGTGCCTGTTGATTTTGCGATTGCCGCAGCGGATATAGATGACCGAGAGGTGGTCCCTTGGCTTTCTCAAAGGGGAAGGTATCCGATCCTTCTTGGAGACAAAGGGTATATTTCGGAGCCCCTCCAAGACGAACTATTGGAAACCGAAAACACTTGTTTACTCGCGACGCTGCGAAGCAATCAGAAGTATCAATATCCCGAGACTTTCAGGAAACTCCAAGTCCGGGTGCGCAGACGCATTGAGACGACGATCGGTCAACTCACCGAACAGTTCGGTGTTTCTCGGGTGCGGGCGCGGACGCAGTGGGGACTTCAAACCCGAATGAGTCATAAGTTCGGTGCTGCTCTGCTCGGTGCGTTCTTGAATCAGTGTCTCGGACGTCCTTTGATGAAACTCAGAGACCTCGTTCTCGCATAACCAAAAATCTATGAAATTCTAATTAGCACAAGGCGTAAAACTTTATGAAAGGAAAAGAAAATGAATTCAATCACACAAAGGACCCCAGTCCAAAATGTGTTAGTCCTGAATGGTTCTGTTTTATCAATGCTCTCAATGTTGCTAGGTAGTGTTTACATTGTGGCTCCGGATCCAGTCATGGCAAGGCTTCCATAGTTCTGCAATATCCATTTGATCTATAGACGTAAATTCTGATAGGCACTGACTTCCGGACGATTTTTATGATGGAATGTAAACACAACGTAACAACTATAGCACAAAACAGAGGGTATGGCAAGAAATACAGTAATTTTCTGCCGCACCGTGACCTTTTCTGTCTTTTTCATCAGGTAGTGATGAATCATCAGGTAGTTGCTCAGGCAATAGTTGGAGCGGTGGTTATAACCCCAGTGATTCGTACGTTCATTAAGTCCATAACCCCGTTATTCAGGCGGATATGCCCATATCCGCCCTTTTTTCAGGTGAGTGAGGTGAGTTCGGATGAAAAATAAGAAGTGGTTTCTGTATATATTGGGGTTCCTTGCGGGTACATGCATTTATACTGCATACCGGCTGGGTGCTCCCGCGACCGTTTTTCTCTGGGGGACTGCCATCGCTGTGGTTATACTCCTTGTCGTTAATCATATATTCCGTTTGTATCCATCCCGACACAAACCTGCCCGTGAGGCTTATGTCCAATACCAGGAACGTCAACAGGACAAGAAAATAGAGAAGCAGCAAAGAAAAACATGAAGACCCATTTGCAAAACATTGGGGATATCTTCGCAGAACCCAGGGCAAGGTATCGCTCTTACGAGCATTCATTGTAACTGTATGTCTTTGAGTTATAAATGTCATGATCGCGCTGTTTTTCTTGGTAGCATCTGCGACCTAACTTTACAAAAATACCGGTGCAATGAGAGTGATCTCTGATCAGATAGAAGATTAGGTTTTCCCAATCAGCAGCCTACGTCTCTCCCATTTTTGTGCGATGAAGTTCTTGCCAACAAAATCTAGTTGGGAACATATGAAAAAAATCATAAACCTTGATAGACGGATTATTTTTATATCAGTCGCACTCGCGGTTATCATTCCTACACTCTGGATAAAAAGCATGCCCGTTTCTGTCACTGTGCCGACACAAAACGTTTATGATTACATTGAGAATCTTCCCCCTGGTGCGACGGTCATGATCTGCTTTGATTATGGACCTTCGACGATGCCAGAACCGACCGCGATTGCGGAAGCCGTTTTACGCCACTGCTTCACGAGAGGCGTAAAAGTGATCGGCCTGACTCTTTTCGCGGAAGGGATTCCACTGGCTGTTGCGACACTCCAGCAAATTGCAAAAGAAAAAGGGGCTGTGGAAGGCGAAGATTATGTATTCTTAGGTTATCGCCCAGGCCCTGTCTTAGTTATGATCGGGATGGGGACGAACATAGCGAATATCTTTGGAACGGATTATGCAGGCACCCCCGTGAGCGAAATACTATTGATGCGGGAGGTTGTCAACTATAATGATATAGACCTTGTATTCGATATTGCCAGCAGCAACACTGTAGAATACTGGATAATCTATGCACAGACGAAGTATGACGTAAAAATTGCTGCGGGAACAACTGCTGTCATAACAACGCAATTATATCCGTACTTACAGACCGGGCAATTGATCGGTCTGCTCAACGGTTATTTAGGGGCAGCGGAGTATGAAACACTCACAGGTGAACTCGCTAAGGGGACGGTTGGACTCAACACCGCAACAGCTGGAGACAATCGATGTCTCTCCCCGAGTGTTCCGCAGCTGTTCCACGACACCGCACGACTCGCTCGCGGACTTTCAAAAAACCGAGTTCTATTGCACCATCGTTGACAACAACCTGTTCCATCCGCTCGGGTGGACACCGCCACACCCGCGAGAACCCTATCGCTTGATCGGCACCCTCATCCCCAGAACGGAAAACACCCCCAAACAGGCGATTCTCCAAAAGGCCCCTGCGGGAAGGACTTACACCGTCCGTATCGGCAATAAACTTGACGCTGACACCACCGTCACCGACATCCAGTCGAAACAGGTAACACTCCAAAGAAACGGTCAACACCGAACCTTCACCCTCAACATGACACCCTTAATCAAATGAAAGGAATAGATAAACGTTGTTAGGAATCGTCGTCTTTTTATTCCTGGGTGTATCGTATCGCCGAGAATGTCATCACCGATCACTTCCGCAAGCAAAAGCGCGACCACGCCCTTGAACCCTTACATGCCATTGACTCTCACCGCATCCAACAGACACACCCCAGCCCGTGTCGAGACCTCGAACGCGCCGAACTTCGCGCGCAGCTCCGAGAAGCCATCGCCGAACTCACCCCCATCCGCCGCCGTGTCTTCGTGTTATATTACCATGACGAACTACCTATTAAAGCCATAGCCGCCCGTTTGAACGGTTCTGAAGGCACCATCAAAAGCCATCTCCGCAACGCACGCCTCCAACTCCAAGAAGTCTTGACCCCGTATCTGAACAGCTCTGACAATCTTGAATCCGTGTGAAACCCTATACCATCTTCTATCGTTTTTCTGTCAAACCTGTCATAAGCAAGGGGCGGATTACAAATTCATTGAACTCGAAACCGGCAGTGTCTATAACAGTGCTTGTAACTGTTCCCATACATCGTCGGGAACGGGGGTCGTGGCGGCGGCGAAATTCTGCTTTACTTCTGCGGCATTCTTAGAACCCGTCAGACTCATCGCGATGCGAGGTTGACGGAAACAGAATTGAATGGCGAGATTCAGGACATTCAGATTGTTGTCGGTTGCCCACTCCCAGAGTCGGTGTGCTTTTTCAGCATCAGACCTCCCTAAGTGCATCCTTTCGGCGGATACATCTGGCTCAATCCCTGAAAGCAATCCCATCGCAATGGGGCTCCCGTTGATAATCCCGATGTCGTTTTCAGCGGCAAGCGGTAACAACCAATCGTTTGCGGTCTGACTCAGGAGCGTGTAATCCAAATACGTTAGAATTACATCAACGACACCGGTTTCGATGGCGATTTTGTGAAATTCGTGTTGTCGAACCCCGAGTCCGATAAACTTAAGCAGTCCTTCCTCGCGCATGCGTTGGAGTTCGTCGAATGCCCCGTCTTTTGCCACAACGGGGTCCATGCTGTCTGGGTCATGCACCAAGCAGACATCGAGACAATCGGTGCCGAGTAGACGTAGGCTATTTTCGACGCTTCGACGCGTCCCTGATGCACTAAAATCGCCGCGCCATTCAGGATGTGTTCCTATCTTCGTGGCGAGGTAAATCTTCTCACGCCAGCCGTCGGCGAGTGCAAGCCCTACCCGTCTTTCGCTTTCACCGTAAAGCGGTGCGGTGTCGAGATAGTTTATCCCTAAGTCGATGGCTCGGTGAACGGCTTCAATCGCTTCATCGTCGGTAACATCACCTCTACCAACGCCTGCGCCTCCCATGCCGAGGCATGTAACCTCTAATTCTGTTCGTCCTAAGCGTCGCACTGGCAACGGGGATGATCTTGTCAACATAGTCTATCCTCCGCAAGGTAAAATTAAAAAGTAGCCTGCAACATCGGCGCAGGCGGATATGAGACTGGCACGCTAAAGTCTAAACGCACGTGTTTTTGCTTGGGTGTTTCTGCGTATTCCTCCGCAAGGTAAAATTAAAAATCTCGATGCAAATGTCCACGACGAGCATCGGGGGGAATCACACTCACCCACTGCACGCCTTTAACGACATCGTCTGGGGTATGTCCGTGCTCAACACCTTTTGGCGTAACAACTAAATCCCCGGGACCGATGCGATAAGATTCGGACTGTCCATCAGCGTTTCGGAGTGTCACTGTCGTCGTGCCTTCTGTGAAATACCAGTACTCGTCGAAATCGTGATAGTGAAGTTCGGTGGGGTTTTCTTTGGAAACAGCGAAAGCCCCAATCGTCGTCATGTCTGGAGTGCCTAAAACTTTCCCGAGGGCATCACCGATACGCTCACCCTCACTCAGTCGGATAACACAAAGATTCGTATCCATTTCGTTGCTCCTGTGTCCCTTAAATTACGCGAATATCTTTCAAGTGTTGCAGCGAGTCTGCCACCCGTGCCTTGGCACCTGCCGCATCGAGGTTTTCACCCTCGATCCCTTCTAATTCCATCGTGAAGGGCCCGTAGAAACCCGCGTCGTTCAACGTTTGAAATACCGCTTTAAAATCGACAACGCCCTCCCCGAGTGCTGGGAAATTCCAGGTTCGATAGCCACCGTTTGTATCCTTGAGGTGGACGGCACCAACGTGTTCAATGACTTTCTGGACTTCCGTAACAGCCGTTACATTGTGGTTGTAGTAGTAAACATTCCCCGTGTCGAAATTGACGCAAATATTCGGATGATTCACGGCTTGCATCGTTTTAAGTGCGATATCGCCATTATGCACCATATCAGGATGTGTTTCCAGACAGACCTTAATGCCTGTCGGGGCAGCGTTTTCGCCGATGGCACGAAGCCGATCATAGACCGCGTTGATATCTGCTTCACCGGCGTGCACGCTGACGAAAATAATCTTTACACCCATCTGATCAGCGATGTCCAGCGTCGTCTGAAAATCTGAGACGACCGTTTCAGATTGAACGTCACAACTGCCAAGCAGACTTGTGGCGGTGAGTCCGTGCGCGTCCAATTCCGCACGGAGGGCATCAACAGATTCAGAGGCAGGCACACCGATCTCCACATTCGTTAAACCGATCTCTGCTAAGTGGGTGTATGCCACGTCTCGAAACTGTCGGTAGCTGCCCAAATTACATGCAATAATATTTTCCATCTTTTTAATTTTACCTTGCGGTTCGTTCAGGTGAATTGGTTAAGTAACGTTTCTATCCGTATACCCGCCTGCGTGTTTTTGCAATGTAATACAAGGAATGGATTTAGTCTATTCCCAGACTAAATCCGGTATTTCTGCGTATTGTTGCAGGCTTATACCATTTCTGATTGAAATTATAGCATAAACTTTTGTCTTGTGCTTTCTTGTAGCATAGACTGGCGAATGCGCGTGTGGCATTCGCAAAGACTCTGTGCAGGAAGGTGCGGTTAATGCGATATAAACTTTTAGAAATGGTATTACATCACTGTTATCCTTTTTAACGAAAATTTTTTAACCGTTAACTGATAACCGATAACGCCTTTTCCGTTAACCGTTAACCCCGCTAAGGGATTTTCCGTAAGACTGTGTTGCTCAATAGAATCTCGGTTCCCAGTAGGAGCACTGCAGGTATTAGAAAATATGCCGTCAGCTCCTTGTGGGCAACGATGTTGACTGTCTCAAATTTCGTTTTTTCAAAGCGATCAATTTCTGCGTAGATGTGTTTCAACGATTGCGTGTCTGTGGCGCGAAAATAACGACCTTCTGTTATGTTGGCAATCTGTTTTAGGGTATCCTCGTCGAGGTAGGTTAGCCCCTCGCGATAGCGTTTGCCAAAGGTCGTATCCGCATAGGGAATGCGTGCACCCCCCTCTTTTCCCATACCGATCGTGTAAACCTTAATCCCGAAGGATTGTGCGAGAGAAGCTGCGACTCCCGGTTCAATGCTGCCAGCGTTATTTTCACCGTCGGTCAAGAGGATGACAATCTTCGTTTGGGATTTCGAGGCGCGTAGCCGATGGGTGGCGGTTGCAAGCGCGTCCCCTATAGCCGTGCCATCCTCGAGGTGTCCGATCTCTACATCTCGGAGCAATTCCACTAACACCGAAGAGTCTGACGTTAGTGGGCAGAGCGTGAAACTTTCACCCGCAAAAACGACTAAACCGATACGATCGTTTTGGCGGTGCGTCAGAAAATCGTTAACGACGGATTTAGCGATTTGGATGCGATTGGACCCTTCAAAATCCTCTGCGCGCATGCTCTCCGAAATGTCAAGGACTAAGAAGATATCGATGCCTTCAGTGAATTGGTGCTCCCGGCTTTGAGACAGCTGCGGACGCGCCAGGGAGAAAATGAGGAGCGCGAGAACAGTAAACCTGATGACTCTCAGTATCGGAAACGCTTTAACTGAAGAAGTATGTCGCATCTGTTGAATACTCGCTGCGAACCCATGTTTGAAATCAGAAAAGCGCGCCACCGGGGCGATTGTCGGTTTCCAACGTAACCGGAGTCCCTGCCTGTGGACGGGCGAGGTCACCTCGCCCCTACGGAGGTGCCGCAAAGCGAATATCAGGAGCGGAATTACAATGAACAAACTAAGAAAAAACGGGGAGGCTAACTGCATGCTGACTACACTCTTTCCGACCAAGAAATGTTTCTACGGGGTTCTTGCGAACGTATCATACTGATGCCGCTTAGCAGGCAGAGTCCAATAGCGATACTATTGACTATGAGAAACGCTGCCCAATCAATATACGGCACGGATGTTGCCATGTAATAGAGGATATAACCAAATATGACTGCGAGCGGTCTCCATCGCCCTGAAAAGAGGGTACTCCCGAGCGTCAAGAAAATCGCTGCCTTTCCACAAATAGCAAAGGGAACTAAAAGCGAAAGGGACAGTAGCATGAATGGCACACCGATGATTGACAGCGTCAACACCGCGAGGAAGAAAGGTATCATAACTAACATCAGGATACCGAATAATATACTGCTGATCGGTCGCCTCGCGAAAAGTTCGCTTATCTCATTTATCGGCTTTAAAAGCACGGCTGCTATCAACAGATACATCAAGAGGGAAAATCCAATTTTAATGAGGGTCAGGCGAAAATTCGCTTGCTTACTGATACCCCAGAAGGTATGTGGATGCATAGCAAGATGAGCCGCAGCGGGTACCAGATGCCAATCATTGCTGACTTGAAGGTTAGCGATGCCTTGTGTATTTCCAGTAATTTGCCCACCGATAATGTGTAAAGTTCCATTCACTTGTGCCTCTGGCGACAAGTAAACATCTCCGCCGATGACTAATACGTTGCCGGTCACCTGCCCTTGTAAGTTTGCGTCTGCCGCGATTATAACGAGTGTTGTGAGGACCTTACCTTCTGCTAACTGATAGTTGTTAATAATCTTAAATATCCGTCGTGTTTCTTTTCGCTGTAGATGCCCTTCATCTGTGGTCTTTCCGTTCTCTGAATCAGTGACATCACTTTGCATTGTGGACGCATCAGGAACCTCTTCCAAATTCTGTGCCATTAAGCCTTGCGCAATAAGAACACCTCTTACCTGTTTTTTGTCCTCAAAGTTGGGGTGTTGTGCGTCTAAAACTTGCAGGCTGCTATTTGCAGGCTGTCCAAATACGGGCAAGATACCAAAAACTAAGAGTAAAAAAATAAATCCTATCCGCTTCATATTTCCTATGGGAGGGGTTTCTGGGGAAACACCCCAACAGAAACATCCCGAGTTCCTATATTGAGATAAGTGCATGAGAATATTGTAGATGAAAATGCCGTTCATGTCAACGATTTTTTATTTAAATAGAGTCGGGCATTTATGGTAAAGCTTAGAATTAATTGGACACGCTAAAGGGACGAGGATACAATCCTTGAAGAAATCCGCTTTCAATTTTTCCTTGACATATCTGTGTGAATCTGATATGATAGATGTATGTGGTGTTTTAGCAGCGATTTATGCTTTCGCACAATCGTTGTATCCGTATGAATCGCACAGATATTTGTGCAAAGTCCTTGAATTTGTAATATTGAGCAGGAGGTCAAAATGAATTTCGGTATTATTTCTGGCAGCAAGTTTTTGCTTGTGAGTTTAGTCCTCGTGTGTTTCAGTCTTTTTGGTGTTGGTGTTTTGTTTGTCTCTACCGTTTCTGCCGAGATCGATCCTGGTACTATTGTCGGGATGTGGCTGTTTGATGAGGGCAAAGGAAATGTCGCAACCGATGATTCCGGAAATGGACTGGAAGGCGAATTTGAAGGTAAACCGAAATGGGTTAAGGGTCAGTTTGGGCAAGCCCTTGAATTTGATGGTAAAGGTGCTTTCGTTCGGATCGCCGATCATGATAACCCAACGAAAGCGATCACGGTCTCAGTGTGGGCGAAGAGCGCAGGTGATACTTGGAACCAACACGGTTGGATGGTTGAGAAGCGGAACGCCTATATCATTCATCCCAACCAAGGGACGAAAAATATTGCCTGGCCCATTTGCAACGGAGGCTGCTGGAATAAGCCCGGCGGTTGGAATGACGGTAATGTTGGCACCAAAGATATTACGCAGTGGCACATGTACACGACCACTTTTGATAGCAAGACCGGTAAATGGGCTATCTATATTGATGCAGAAGAAGCGAGCACAATGGATATCGCCAAGAATCCTATTGATGCCGACAACGGTCCCGTCAATATCGGATTTGATGACTGCTGCGGTGGCGCGCGCTTTGGTGCGGCGACTATCGACGAGGTTGTAATCTTTGATGTCGCTTTGGAGCAAGCGGACATTGAAACGATGTTGGACGGTATGCTTTCAGCCTTAGCGGTTGATCCGACTGACAAGATGGCAACCACTTGGGCAGATGTTAAGATCAGATACTAAAGGGCATCCGTTATCGGTTAAAAAAAGTCTGTGGAATTCACGCAATATACAACCGCCACACGTCTTAATCACCTACTGACAACTGATAACTTTAACCATCAACTCGTCTTCTACATTTTCCAAAGGCACGGGTTGATGGTTAAAACTATAAGAAACGGATATAAAAAAACAGAAACGTGGAGGAAAAAATGATATTTAGTTTTGAAGAAACAGATGATTTTGAAGAAACAGATAATTTTGATGATGAACCAGAAGATTCCTATCTCGATGAAGAGGATGCCGATGTTGTTGGTTTGGAAGACGAGTTAGATGATGCAGCTACTGCACTCTCTCACGCATTTCGTGAAGCCACAGCAACTGAGGTAGTAGAAGAAGATGAGGAAGAGGAAGAGGAAGAGACAGTAGAAGAGCCTGAAGATGAAAAGGCAGTAGAAGAGCCTAAAGACGAAGAGGAAAACACTACCGAAGAAGCATATAACGAGGGCACTGAGGCATACGAACAACGACTTGCTGAAGCGATAGATGCATTGCCGGACGAAGAAGATTTAGAGGTGGACATCCCACCGTTGGAATTACCTCCGGTTGAGGTTGAGTTTTTCCGACCACAGGAGCAAGACAATCTCGCTTATGCAGATGCTATGAAAGCCTACTATGAAGAGAAAGATTATCAACGCGCAATCGAAAAATTTAGAGAGGCTATAGAAAATGAAGCCCAAGATACGGGCGGAAATGTGGCAGATTCCAATTCGATCGTAGCGAAGGCGATGTACTGGCAGGCGGAAGCTTACGTTAAAATGCAAGACATTCCCCAAGCCATTGTGACTTTTGAGAATCTCAGCCAGACTTATAAAGAACATTACCTTTCGTTAGCCGCAAAGCGAAGAACATCTCAGTTGAACCCAGAATAGCTGTCAGAGGAAGCGTTATCAGGACGGGTTTTCTACGAAAACCCGCAACTACTAAAAAAGGATTAGCAAAATTTGTGGAAACCTTAAAAGAATTTCTCAAACAAAAAGCGACTAACCTACGCATTCATTCCGTTATCTCCACATCGGAGGCGGGTTCAGGACATCCAACCACGTGTCTCTCGGCTGCGGATATCGTCTCCGCACTCTTTTTTCACGCGATGCGTTATGATACAACCGATGCTCAGAACCCCAACAACGATAGATTCATCTTGTCTAAAGGACATGCGGCACCACTACTTTACGCGGCTTATGCGGAAGCGGGGATTATCCCAACCGAAAAACTGCGCACGCTGCGACAAATTGATAGTATCTTAGAGGGACATCCAACCCCTCGGTTTGAATGGACAGAGGTCGCAACGGGGTCCCTTGGACAAGGCTTATCGCTTGGACTCGGCATGGCTCTCAATAGCAAATACTTAGACGACGCTGACTACCGGGTCTATGTCCTCCTCGGCGATGGTGAGACTGCCGAAGGTGGGGTCTGGGAGGCGGCTGCTTTAGCATCACACTACAAACTTAATAATTTGATTGGAATTGTGGATGTCAATGCCCTTGGACAGAGCCAGCGGACTATGTACGCCTTCGATGTTGACACGTATTGTCAGCGTTTTGAGGCGTTTGGTTGGCAAACCATCGGTATTGATGGACACGATTTTGATGAAATCCTTCCGGCACTCGACCGAGCAAAGGTTTCAGACGAGAAACCGACGATGATAGTCGCCAAAACTTTTAAAGGGAAAGGGATTTCGTTCCTTGAAAACGCCGACAATTGGCACGGAAAAGCACTTGCCCAAGGTGAGGAACTTGATAAGGGGTTAGCTGAACTCGGTCCGTTGCATTCGGATGTTCCCGTTCGGATTGAAGCCCCTAATCCTATAAATGGGAGTGCTGATCGTTCAGCCGTAACCGAATGCGAACCGCCTGACTATCCAGCGGACGAAGAAGTAGCAACGCGTAGTGGGTACGGTGCAGGGCTCGCAAAACTCGGCAACGCGAACCTGAATGTCGTCGCCTTGGATGGAGATACTAAAAATTCTACGTATGCCGAGCAATTTATGACACTCCATCCGAACCGTTATTTCGAGATGTTCATCGCAGAACAGAATTTAGTCGGTGCTGGCATCGGTCTGGCAAAACGTGGGAAGATTCCATTTGTCTCGACGTTTGCTGCGTTTTTATCACGTGCCTATGATCAGATTCGGATGTCTGCGATCTCACAAGCGAATATTAAATATGCAGGTTCACACTGTGGGGTCTCAATCGGTGAAGACGGTCCCTCACAGATGGGGTTAGAGGACATCGCGATGTTCCGTGCGATTCCGGAGGCAGTCGTGCTGTATCCAAGCGATGCAGTTACCGCTGAACGGCTCGTCGCAGAAGCCGCGGCTTATGAAGGTATTGTTTACCTCCGCACCTCGCGTCCAAAAACCGCCATTCTCTACGATGCTGATGAGAGTTTCCCAATTGGTGGGTGTAAAGTTATTCGCGAAAGCAGTGAAGATAAGGTGACCATCGTTGCGGCAGGGGTTGCGCTTCACGAAGCGTTGAAAGCACACGACATACTCGCTAAAGAAGGGATCGCTGTCCGAATTATAGATTTGTATTCCGTCAAGCCGATTGATAAGGAAGCGCTACAAAAGGCGGCATCTGAGACGAACAACACCCTAATCACCGTTGAAGACCATTATCCTGAAGGCGGTCTGGGTGATGCTGTCCTTGATGCTGTGGCAACTGAAGGCGTCTGCGTCCACAAACTTGCCGTTACAGGCGTGCCGAGGTCCGGGAAACCGGAGGAGCTTTTGGAACATCACGGCATTAGCGCAAATGCTATTATTCAGCAGGTGAAGCGCGTCAGTTGAAGCCTTGGGTGGGGTTTAAAACTAAAGGAAATTGACTATGCCACGTCCTAATTATACTCCCGAAGTTATTGCTGCTCGCGGCAAAGAGATATATCAACAGCAAATACGTGAAAAGGTTGAACCGCAGCATAAAGGCAAGTTTTTGTCTGTTGACATCGAAACAGGGGATTATGAAGTTGACACCGACGATTTATCTCCGTCTATGCGTCTCCTTGCTAAGAGACCTGAAGCTCTTATTTATAGTTTACGCATCGGGTATCGAGCTGCTCATCGAATTGGCTTTAAATTTTCAGCACAAAAATAATGATTATAGGAAAAGTTACAACCGATCTGGAAGTGGTCATCGAATTGGTTGTCATTGGATTAAATAGGCGTGAAAAAATTGAGGCTGTCGTTGATACAGGCTTTTCTGGCTATTTGGCTTTGCCAGGCGATTTAATCAACCTGCTCAAACTCCGACAGATTGATAATCAAGCGGTAATTCTTGGGGATGGAACTGAGGTAGTCTTACAGAAGTACCTCTTGTCCGTCCTGTGGCATGGCGAAGAACACAACGTCTCCACTCTGCAAACAGACGGTGGTCCCTTGGTCGGAATGTCTTTGCTTTATGGAAGTCGCGTGATATTGGATGTTATAAACGGCGGTGATGTAAGTATTAACGCGATGCCCTAATTCAGGTGATGTTGCGGGGATCTAAGTTCACTAACAGATGAAACAACCTATTGTTTGGATTGCTGTCCTGGGTGTTATCCTTCTCGTTGGGGTTGGGATGATCTACGCCTTGCGCGCCCCGCGTGCGGTCCCTAAAACCTATCCAGCAGATAAAGGACCTAACTTTATTGATGTTACTACCTATCCACCTGAGATGCAGGAGGCTTACGAACTTTTTACCCGTAAATGTAGCCGGTGCCATACCGTTGCACGCCCAATTAATTCTACTTTTAACGCAGAGGACTGGCGAAAGTATGTCTATAAGATGATGCGGAAACCGGGTTCGGGGCTTACGCCCAAGACCACCGAAAAGATTATTAAATTCCTGATTTATGATTCAGAACATAGGGAGAAGGGTACACAATGATTCTCGCAATATCAGTCCTTGAAGGGACATCCAGACACTTACAAGGTTTTAAGCATACAGATAACGTTTTTCATTGAAATAGGTCATGATTCGTAGGCGTTTTGTAGCGTAGACTGTCAGTCTGCGTGTTTTTTGTAGTGTAAAGTTTCAGTGTGCCCCTGAGATGCACAACCTAACAGGTTATGCTACAAACTGGCAACTTGGGTTAAAATATTTCGCTTTTTTGCTCAATTTGCGTAAGTCCTGTTTATAGTAGATTTTGAAAATAAGTTTACACTTCTGCCCCCGGTAGGCGAGGTTTCCTAACCTCGCCGATGCAAAAAAGTGTAAAGGTAATTACGGGTTTTACTATAATCGATAATCCCTACTACAGGAGTGAAATCATGAAAGAGAGTTGGCAAAACATTGGGGATCTCGTCGCACAACCGAGTGAAACATTTTTACGGATTAAATCGCAACCGAGGTGGGGCGTAGCATTTGTTGTTTTCTATCTGTTTTCTGTTATCCTCCTCTGGGCGATTGCACCCTACACGCAACAAGTGATGTCTCAAGGGATGGCAGCAGCGGAGGCTCCTCCTGAACAACTTCAAACCATCGCTAACGTGATGGGAACGGTGATTATTTTTGTTGGACCCATCTTTGCGGTCGTAGGGTTTCTCATTAGCAGTGCCCTCCTCAAATTAGGGGCGCGCTATCTCCTAAAAAATGAGACCTTAAGGTTCCGGCATATCTATGCCGCGATTCTCCATATCGCACTGATCAATTGCATCATCCAACTCGTGAATACCGCGCTCTTGCTGGTTTTCAGAGACATAGCGACTGTCAAAAGTGCAGCAGACTTCAAAATGATTCCGGGGCTACACATGCTCTTTGATCCTGAGACAAACGTGAAGTTGCTGCTCTTCCTGAGTTACATCAATCCACTGAGTATATGGCCCATCGCAGTGATGGCAATAGCCATCGCGGTGTTTGCCGATATGGAAAAAAATAGAGCCCGTGTCACCGCAGTTGTTCTCTGGATCATCGGTGTGCTATTTGAGACACTATTGACGAACTGAAGCACCCTGGATACTGTTGGAGGAGGGAGATAATGAATACAAGAGAAGGTTATGCCGAACTACAAGCGAGAATTTCAGGCGCACGGCGGGTCTGGAAACGGAGTCTCTTCTGGACAGGGTTTGCTATTGTTCTGACCGGTATTATCGCTTTACTTGTCGGAGAAGCCATGGTGGATTGGCTGATGCCACTTCCAAGTGCTATACGCCTTGCTTTATTAGTGGTCGGGGCAGGTGTTATCGGTTACCTGTTGTATAAGTATCTCGTTCAACCCCTTCAAGCATCGCTCACGCTCCGTGATGTCGCCCTCAACGTTGAACGAAATCATCCGGATCTTGAGGATAGACTGGTGAGTGCCATCGAATTCGGAAACCGAGAATCGACGGATCCGATTGAGACACACATGCTTCAACGCTTGCTTGAGGATACCACTGAGCGGGTAAAAGGGATCAATTTCAAAGCAACGATCGATCACAGTCGAACCCGTAAGCATGTCGGCATTGCCGCTTTGGTTGTTGTCGGGTGTGTTATCCTTTCATTGTTGTTTCCGACAGAAATCCATACGAGCCTGCTCCGTGTGTTGGTCCCTTGGGAGAAAACGGATCCGATTTTGACAACCAGACTCGCTGTGGCGCCCGGAAATGCGCGTATCCTCCGCGGTAAAAGCCTACCGATTCATGTCACTGTCACCGGTAAATCAACTGAGAAAGTCGTCTTGAGGTATGGAGATATTGGCGCGCAGCAACTCTCTACATCCGAGGTTGAGAAAAACCAGCAACAGCCCAAAACTATAATTAACATGCTGCGAAATCCTGACGATAAACGCGGATTTGCCTACGAAATTTTCAACATTGATGCTGATATGGAATACGCTGTCGTTGCAAACGAGGCGACTTCAGAACGCTACACTGTTGAAGTTTTTGAAATGCCGAAGGTGACTGAAATTTCGGTCGCTTATACCTATCCTGACTACACGGGTCTTAAATCTGTTGTGCAAACGGGGACCGGGGATATTCGTGCCGTCGTCGGCACGCAAGCAGAAATAAGGCTGACGACGAACAAAGCGATTCAAACTGCGTCAATAGCCATCAGTCAAGAAACCGTCAGCCATCAGCAATCCGATCTGACTGTTGAACCCTATTCCGCCGATAGCCAAATGGTTATTGCTAATGGAAATACACTGACAACCACTATAGATGTTGTTGAGGACGGAAGTTATGCTATTCAACTGCTATGTATTGATGGGTTCAACAATGAGATACCGATCGAATACACGATCAAAGCCATTCCAGATGCTGTTCCAGAGGTCGTTATCAAAGAGCCCGGTCGGGATGTGAAAGCTACGAAGTTAGATGAAGTGGAAATCGTCGCTGAAGCAACGGATGACTACGGCATTGCGGAATTAAAACTCATGTATCGTATCGGATCGGATGAATTACAGGAATTTGTGATGGAATCCTCCGTTTCCACCCCGATTGTAGGATCGGGCTCTGGTGCAGATGCTCGGCACATTGCAGAGGGTACCTATACCTTTTATCTGGAGGAGTTTGACGTTGAACCGGGCGATATTATCTCCTACTACGCGCATGCGATTGATAACAACACACGCACTGGGCCCGGTGAAGCGAGTAGCGACATTTACTTCATTGAAATTCGTCCCTTTAATGAGGATTTCCACGAAGGTGAAAGCGAAGGCGAGCCGGGCGAGGCTGAACCGAATCCACTTTTGGATATAATTAGTTCGCAAAAGGAGATTATCCGAGAGACATCGAAGCATAGTCACACGAAACCAGCAGCGGTTACCGAGACATATCAGGCTGCAGTCAGGAAAACGGGCGAACAACAAACCGAGCTAAAGGAGAAGACGCAGCGGGTTGTGGATGAATTTAGTGCTGCGATGCAAGGGGAATCAGCCGTCACGCCCGAAATTCTGATGAACCTGGAGGACGCACTAGACAGGATGGGTGAGGCGAGTGATCATTTGAACGCTGTCCGTCCCGATGAAGCGATTCCACCGGAACAGGAAGCACTTGAATTGCTCATAAAGGTTAGTCTTGAAATTCCCAAAATACTGATGCAGATGCGGAACAGTAATCCGCAACTCGCTGAGAACCTTGAACTTGAAATGGAGGAGCTCCAGAACGAACTCGAGAATCAGCAGAACGAACTCGACGCGGAAATGCAGGAGCAGACGCAGGAGATGTTGGATCAGGCGCGTCAAATGTTAGGGGAACAGCAGCAACTGAGTCAACAAAGCCAGCAATTAGGGCGTGAAGACCAACCCTCGCCGAGTGAAATGCAGCAGAACAGCCAACAACAGGGACAGTTGGCACAACAGGCTCAACAGATGGCACAGCAGCTCGATGCCATGCAGCAGAACGGACAAGGCACCCAAGGGCAACGCCTAAACCAAGCCGGACAGGCGATGCAACAGGCGGGTGAGCAGATGGAGCAAGCCGCCCAGGGCATGCAACAGGAAGAACCGCAATTGAGTGCCGCCAAAGGAGAAAAAGCGGAAGAAAGACTTCAGGAAGCCGTTGAACAGTTGGAAAAGGTTGCCGCGGAATACACGGACGCTGCACTCGATAGAGCCTCTCAGCAACTTCAGGAGTTGACAGAAGCCCAATCTGATGTTCAGCAGCAGACACAAGAACTCAGAGGTCGTTCTGAGCAATCAGAGATGCGTCCTGAAGATTTCCGAAAAGCGTCTGAACTTGCCAATCAACAGCGCGAACTTCAACGCAATCTGGAGGCATTTGAGCGCTCACTGAGAAACATCCAAGAACAGCTTGCTCCAGACAATCCAGAGGCAGCCCAAAATGTAGCGGATGCGACAAGGCGTCTCGCTGAAGAACAGACTACAGGGGATATGGCGACTGCACAACGCGCCTTGCAATGGCGTAGTTTCCGAGCCGCTGACCAGAATCAGCAAGATGTCTTAGATGCATTGGAACAGACACAAAGCGACCTGCAGCAGGCTCAAGCCAATATGGCGGCTACCGAAGAAGAGCAACTTGAAGCTGCACTGGAACAACTCCAACGGGCGCGAGAACGGGTGCAGGACATCCAACGCGAACTTCAAACCATGGAAGGTCAGGAGCAGACGGAGGAGCAACAACGTCGACGTGAGCAGCTCGCGGAGCAACAGCAGCAGCTTCAAGAGCAAATGCAACGCGCACAAGCGTCGATGCAACGGGAACTAAGTGGGGACCAACCTGGTTCCGATGAACCCGCAGATCAGGAAGCTCGTGTAGGGGGTAGGGAGTCAGACAGGGAGATTGATAGGCTCTGGCTCGGTATGCTTGATACAATGGATTATCGACCCGGAAATCGCTCAAATCCGTTCCCTAACTACGAATTCGTTATTCGGGACCTTGGTAAGTTAGAATCCGCACTCGAGGAACGGCTTAACACGCTACAGGAGAAAAAACGGCTCGCTCAGGTCGTAAAGGAAGATGTCCCGCCTGAGTACCGTAGACTTGTTGATGATTACTACGAGTCTTTGTCGCAGTGATTGAGGGGCGTCAGGGTAGCCATCACCGATCCGCCCATCTTCTAAAAGTACGTAGCCTGAAACGAAGTGGAAGGCGGTTCTTAAGGATGGCACCTCAACGGCCTAACCTACGTTGTTTAACCGCAAGGAAAGTTAAAAATATGGAACTTGAAACGAAGAATATCATTAAACCCGGTGAATTCGTCAATCTGAACGATTACGCCCCCGATTTCACGGGGGATTACGAAAAAAAAGGTCAAACCAAGCGTAGGCTGAAGAGGCTCCATAAGCAACTCCTGAAACTTCAGGAACTGCTTTACGCTGGAAATCAGCATGCACTTCTGATCATTCTGCAAGGCATGGATACATGTGGCAAAGATGGCACCATTCGGCGGGTAATGGCTGGCATCAACGTTCAGGGGTGCGATGTCTTTAATTTCAAAGTCCCTTCTGCGGATGAACTTTCCCGTGATTTCTTATGGCGTGCCCATAGAGCCGTTCCATCGAAAGGGAAAATCGGTATCTTTAACCGTTCACATTATGAAGATGTCCTCGTTGTGCGGGTACACAATTTGGTGCCAGAGGCGGTTTGGTCGCAGCGCTATCAGCAGATCAACGATTTTGAAAAGATGCTCGTTGAAAGTGGAACAATTGTCCTGAAATTTTACCTTCACATCTCAAAAGATGAACAGAAAGCGCGGCTTGAATCTCGGATTAGTGATCCGACGAAACATTGGAAAGTCGAGGAATCCGATGTTCGTGAACGCGCCTATTGGGACGATTATATGCAAGCCTACGAAGTGATGCTCCAAAAGTGTAGCACCGACTGGGCACCGTGGCACGTAATTCCTGCGAATAAGAAGTGGTATCGGAACCTCGTTATCACGGAATGTATCGTTGAGAGGCTCACAGAACTGAACATGGAGTATCCCGAACCTTCTGTTGATATTACCAAATTCACGATCGGGGACTAATTTTAAATGTTCCTTGTGCGTAAATAACGCAGTGTGAAACTTCACGCTTTTTGTGTTCGAGTTGAAGAAACACCCAAGTAATACGCAGAAATACCCTATCAAAAATACCGTGCACTGTTGTTGCAGGCTTGGGTTTTGGTACAGGTTATTGGGTCCGTTCCGACATCACCAAGTTTCTGCGCGTAAGCGTAGCGGAGCGCAGTCCAGGAGGCCATTAATTAAAAATGCTCTCAAAGCAACAATTAACACAATTTGAGGAAGAAGGTTATCTACTCCTTTCCGGATTGATTCCGCAGGAGACTGTCACAAAAGCAGAGGCAGCGATGTGGAAGATGATGGGCATGGACGCGGATAACCCGGATTCATGGGGACATTTCAAACGTCCGCCGCTCTCCGGTTTTTATATGGAGAAAATGGCAGATGGAAGGCGCGTTGAACTTTATGGTGTTACCCATCTCGATGTCTTAGCATGTTTGACACCTGAGTATCTCGCTATCATTAAGCAACTCGCCTCCGGATATCCAGAAATTCCACATTGTAAGAGTCAACATCCGGATGGCATCTGGGCACTCAATCAATTTCCTGTTTCGGATTCCGAGTGGAAATCGCCGGCTCCTCACTTGGATGGTGGCTTTCGGGATTTACGGCTGGATCCTGGGACATTCCGAGTAACCAGTTTAACGTATCTTACCGAGGTGAAATCACACGGCGGGGCGACTGTGATATGGCCCGAAGGTGCACAACGGATTCGAGAATTCCGTAAGAAAAACCCAGAATTTTCAAACCATGTTCGCGATGTTGGTGCCCACTTTCCAAAGATGGATTTAGGGGAACCGATGGAAGTCGTTGCTAAACAGGGAGACGTGCTGTTTTTCCACCACCTATTGCCGCATTGTGGCACAATGAATGTCGGTTCTACACCGCGCTTCGCAATCCGATCTATGTGCTTATGTCTCGCATGTCGCAAATGGGAGAAAAAAGGGGAGTGGAATCTCTGGATGCCGTGATGAAGATTTGATGGAGGTGTGAATGATGACCCAAGATAAACGCGTTGGCTTTTACCACTATATCTTGCTAACTCTCGTTGTTTTGAGTTTCGCTGGCGTGAAGACCACAATTGCACAAGAAGTTTATGTGCAGACTGGGTTTGAGGAATTCGCGGTCGGCAATCCGCCCAAAGATTGGGAGGTCATTGGCGGGGACTTTGAAATTTCTGGCGACACTGTCAAAACCGATAAAAAAGCACTCGCTATTTTGGGCGGTGGAGATGGAGATGGACTCGGTGTGCCTATAGAGACCGAGAATCCTATCATTTCGGTTGAATTCTGGATTTACATTGAGAGTGGTGGCAGGTCTTTCAATTTCAAAGTCGCTACTGCTGACGGTATTGGCGAAAACAACGGGTGCACCTACATCAACTGGGATGCTGGCATTGTCCGGCTTTACGATGGCGCGGCGTGGCAACTTATTGGCGACTTTGAAACCGATACATGGAAATACGTTCGAATTATTGCCAATGTCGATAAAAGCGAATTCGATTTTTACGTAGGAGACGACAGAAACGACGCTTTAGGTGCCAAAGCGGAAAAAGGACTCCCGTTTCGGAATGCTGCACTCGGGCCCGTTGCCAAGTGGGTCGCTTTCTATACGTGGGGAATAACTGCCCCCGGTTACGTTGATGATTTATTGGTTTATGAAGGGGAAGATCCACTCGACCTTGCCGTTGACCCGAACGGGAAACTCGCGACCCTCTGGGGACAGGTCAAGCACGGGTTATAAGAAAACATAGGTTCGGTATTTGTAGCGTAAACTGTTAGTTTGCGCCAGGTGGGGAATATCTCTCGGTTTTGGAGAAAGAAATGAAAAACAGTGAAACAGTTTGCCTAACGCCTGCACAACGACTCCACTTCGATATCTACGGGTTTGTCCTGTTAGAGAACGTCCTAAACGCCGATGAAATTGAACGTATGAAAGGTGCTCTCTACAGGATGAAAGCCGACACGGATCTGGATGCCAAGCGGGTCTATGCCCGTGGGAAAAGTGAACACCACGTGCTTTTCGGCAATCTTGTTGCGTATGACCCGGCACTCTTAGAATACGCGGCGCATCCCCAATTGGTGCCTCTCGTTGAAGAAGTGGTGGGTGGCGCAGTCCGTCTTGAGGAAACCGAAGCGATTATTAATAGTCGGAATCCAGAGATGGAATTGGACGAACTCTATAAACGCCGTTATAACCCGACAGGGTTCCATCGTGGCACGCAACACGGGTGGGGCACATACATGGAACAGAACAAGTTCCACTGTATCTTCGTGAAGACGCTCGCCTACCTCACCGATGTTGGACCTGATGATGGAGGAACGTGCGTTATACCGGGGAGCCATCGCCTAACGTGGGATCACAAAGAAATGATCGAAGCGGCACTCTCTGACGACAAACTCATCTACCAAGTCGAAGCATCAGCGGGATCCGTCCTGCTTTTCGCTGAGGCGTTGATTCACAGCACCACTGCCATCCGTAGCGATAAGGAGCGTGTCATCCTTATATCCGGCTATACACCGCCAATGGTGCGCGAATGGCCCGGCAACGAAGTCAGTCCTGAGTTTGTTGAGACCTTGCCCGAAGACATCCGTCCGCTCATTTCGGGAAGCGACAGTTGGCACTGGAAACGCCGGTATTGATTTATGCCCCCGAAGTTCTCGGCATCCATAACGGTTCTTTCCCCATCTCCGCGAACAACAACTTCATCACCAGATCCGCTTTCAATTCAGCATGCGCCGTGGCGTTCCATAGGTTGTTGACTTCTCCAGGATCCGCTTGCAAATCAAAGAGTTCGCCATAATCTCTGTTATAATAGACGGTCAGTTTATAACGATCGTCAACATAGGTTTTGACGTGTACCGTCGTCGGTTCATGATGGTTTTCGACGATGATATGGTCGCGTGCTTGTTCTACTTGTCCCGACCAGACCGGCATTTGATCTACGCCTGTCATTGGAAGAGGAACGTCAATACCAGCAGCACTGAGGAATGAGGGTGCTAAGTCTACCAACGTCTGCAATGCCTCGGAGTGTTTCCCCGCAGGCACGACCCCTGGATACCGCGCGATAAACGGCACTCGGATGACATCCTCGTAGTGGAACGCCCCCTTTGCGACGAGTCCGTGTTGTCCGTAAAAATGCCCGTGATCGGAAGTGAACACGACTAACGTGTTCTCTGCCAGTCCTAATTCGTCAAGTTTCGCCAAGATTTTCCCGATATACTTATCCATCAGGCTCACCATGCCGTAATAGACAGCGATGTCTTTAGCGAGTTCATCGCGATCGCGTAAATGTGAGTTGAACCCGTGAACACCCTTTCCACTTTCGCGCCAAGCCGAGAAGTCCGGCTTTTCTTGTTGCGTGAGTTGAAAATGGGGTGGATTGTTATCGTGTTCTCCCTCGGTTACGGAAGGCACCGTCAACGCATTTGGATCATACATCGTATCCCACGGCTCTGGGGCGAGATATTTCGGATGCGGATCGAAGAAACTCGCCCAAAGGAAAAAGTTTTCACCGTTCTGTTGATACGTTTCCATGAGTGCGTTGGTCCGCTCAGCAATCCAAGTGTCGTAGTGGTATTCTTCAGGAATGTGCCACTTGCGGTATTGATCGCGTGCATTCCCTGTCGGCGGCGCGAAATAGTCACGCCAATTGGTGCAGCCGTTCTCTTCCATCCAGATCGCATAGTGCTGTCCGACGTGTGCTTCGTCGGCATGGTTCCGTGCGAGTTCGACATGCTCAAACCCGTAAAACGGTTCATTGAAACTGCGCCAAAAGTCCAAATCTTGGAGGACTGGGTAGGATTCGAGGGACGGGAATTCCTCTGTTCCGTGAAGGGGTTGAAAGTGCGCTTTTCCGACGAGGGCAGTCCGATACCCCGCATCCGTGAAATCTTCACCCACCGTATGCTCATCTTCAGAGAGTTTCGTGCCGAGAGACCACGCCCCGTGTTGACTCGGGTATTTTCCAGTAATAATAGAGGCGCGTGTCGGTGTGCAGGTCGGGTTCGGGCAGTAGGCTCTGTTGAAAAGCGTGCCTTGTTGTGCCAATGCGTCCAAGTGCGGGGTCTGGATTTCAGGGTTGAGGCAGCCCAAAGTGTTCCAATGCTGTTGATCGCTCGTAATAAGTAGGATATTAGGTCTGGTTTCAGGCATGATTTTCGCGTAGCTTGCAAGCGAAAACTTGCGCTACAGAAGTCCTTTGTATTGTATTTATCATTGATGGAAATCAGCATAGCACTTTACAAAGAATAATTCAAGAAGGATGCTGTAGGAGGGGGGTGTAAAGTTTTTGACCCTCAATACCCCGCCTTCTTAACAAAAACCGTTGGTACACCCAAAACCCCAAAATCCGCGAAAATCCGCGATTCAGACCGTAAAAAAAGGCGCAGCTTCTACACCGCGCCCTTTCCCAAATTGGTAGGTGCGGTTTCTAACCGCACCCGATGCTTGTAGGGCAAACTTTCCAGTTTGCGTCCCTCTCTTTGTAGGGCAAACTTCCCAGTTTGCGTCTCTCTCTTTGTAGGGCAAACTTTCCAGTTTGCGTCCCTCTCTTTGTAGGGCAAACTTCCCAGTTTGCGTCCCTCTCTTTGTAGGGCAAACTTCCCAGTTTGCGTTCAATTATTTCAATATTACCATCTTGCGAAGCGACGAAATTTCATCCGTTTCCAACTGGTAAAAATACACGCCACTCGCCACCTGCTCACCAGAAGCGTTCCGACCATCCCAATACGCCGCACGCTCACGGTCCGTATAGTACCCAGCCGACTGCTGACCCAACTGCAACGTCCGAACCACAACACCGTTCGCGGCAT
>VXPE01000041.1:27676-175441 GCA_009839745.1 Candidatus Poribacteria bacterium | reverse complement strand
CAACAACCCTTGAAGAGCGTACCTCCGAAGAGGTGCGAACCTTACAAAAGGTATATTCTGTCTGTTTCAGCAGTCCCCCCCATTTCTTGGCTGCGTAACGTTTGCTCCCTTTATTCCTTTCTTAACTAAACTCTACTAAGCTTTAGACAATTTTAACGCGATATACCTTTCGCCCCCCTGGGGCTGCGTTTTTGGACATTGGCGTTTATTTTCGTTGGAGTTGCGTTTCTGTAAGCAACTTTGAAAAAAAATCAAAAATGCTTTGAAAACCGAGTAGGAACCCAACGGAAATTGTCCAAACTATAGTATAGGAAACACCCCAGCAAAAACACCCACGAATTTATTTTCAAACTGGTGTTATACCATTTCTGATTGAAAATGCTTCAATAAACGAACTCTTTGTAGCATAGGAGACCGTTAGCAGCTTGGATGGGCGAGGGGACCTCGCCCCTACGAACCGGTTTTCGTTAATGAGAAAAGTTCCTTTAGAAATGGTATAATTTAGTATGTTCTGTGTGGTTTGGAAGTCATTTTCTTCCGTTAGCTGCGTAAACTTTCTGCGCTTTTTCTCTTTTTTTCAGGGGTTCTCACCCCTGCTTCCCCAAATATCCCCGATTTTAACAATTCCCCAACATATTTATTTTCCGGTGTGCGACTTCCATTAAATTCGGTTGACATGCCGCCCGGAAGGTGCTATCCTTTTAAACAGCCTTGTGATTGTAAAGGAAAGTGAATGGACAGAGGAAACCAAAACGAACCAAGTACGATTGATGAAATACTCCGAGAAATAGAAAAGAAGGCAGACACTGGGGAATATCTTTACCGCGGTGAACCTGAACACTATCAGGAAGACCCTTATTATGGGAAGGTTTCTTCAAACTTCTATCGCGTTTTCCTTGAGGATGAAGAATTTGACGTTGAAACAGAACACTTTGATATAGAATCCATCCAATCAGAAATGTTGGAAGCAGTGAAAGGATTCTCCCGCAAACCAGCTACCGAAATAGAACGCCTCGCCGAAATCCAACATTATGGAGGTAAAACTAACCTCATTGATTTCACAACGGATTATCTTGTTGCGCTCTTCATGGCTTGTGATGGTTCTCATGGCGAAAATGGCAGGGTTATATTGCTAAAAAAGGAGCAGATAAATCCCTATATTGAGGAATCTTACGAACCAGTAAATCGTGTTATTGCCCAGAAAAGTGTGTTTGTGCGACATCCTGATGGCTTTCTGAGCCCAAACGAGGATGATGTAATTGATATTCCGGCGATGCGCAAACAACCCATACTAAGGCATTTGCGAAACTCTCACGGTATATCTGTTGAAACCATCTACAATGATATCCACGGTTTCATTAAGGATCAAAACATCCATCTGGAAGTATACAAGGCGCATTATATCGGTTTAACCCGTGAGCAAAGGGGAGATTCAGAGAATGGCTAACGAATTGAAGATGGAACATTATGAAGAAGCTGTCAGACACTATAGCAGAGCCATTGACTTAAGACCGAACTTTGCCTTATCTTATATCTATCGCGGTAGTGTTTACTGTAAGATGGGCAAGTTTGATCTTGCTATTGACGACTATACGGAAGCCATTTTCTGGACCCGCCAACCCGCGAGAGCTTATCACGGCCGCGGTATGGCGTATGGTGCTAAAGGTGAATTTGACAAAGCGATTGATGACCTCACCAAGGCGATACAATACGAACCGGAATACGCCGAGGCCTATTACCATCGCGCGCATGCTTATGTTGGCAAGAAAGAGTTTGATCGTGCCATTGAAGATTGTGATAAGGCGATACGGCTTAATCCTGATGTTGCTGAAGCGTATTTCATTCGAGGCAACGCTTACAGAGATAAAGGTGAACTTGACTGCGCGATTATGGACTATAGCAAGGCAATACGACTCAAGCCGGATGCTAATGCATATGTCGCTCGCGGTAACGCTTATGGCAGTATAGGTGAAGTTGATAAAGCTATTGTAGACTACACAAAAGCATTAGAATTGAAACCGAATTATACTGATGTCTACGTGATTCGAGGGCATACTCACGTTCTTAAACGCGACTTTGATTCTGCTATTGCTGATTACCGAAAAGTAATAGAACTCAGACCTGATGCTGTTGATCCGTATATAACTCGTGCGATTGCTTATAACCTTAAAGGCGATTTTGATTCTGCTATTGCAGACTCTAATGACGCAATAGAACGTAATCCGAATGCGGCGGAGGCATATCTCATTCTCGGCATGGCTTTCAGTAACAAAGGCGATTTTGACTCTGCTATTGCAAACTATACAGAAGCAATAAAACTGCAACCCAATTATCTCAACGCGTATTATGAACGTGGCAACGCTTGCAGGAGTAGTGGTGACTTTGACAAAGCCATAGCGGACTATACGAAAGTCTTAGAGTTCAGTCCACAACACATTGACTGCTATTTTAATCGCGGTATTGCTTACACCGCAAAAAGTGAATTTGATAATGCTATTATCGACTATAACGTAGTCCTTCAGTTTCAACCTGACCATATTCCCGCTTATATCAATCGCGGTATTGCTTATAGTAACAAAGGCAACTTCGACAAAGCTATTGCAGATTATACGAGGGCAATCCAACTTGATCCAAGTTTTGCCGTGCCATATCATAATCGCGGCAATGCTAATTTGCTTAAGGATGATTTTGACGAGGCTATTGCAGATTATACGATCTCCATACAACTTAATCCCAATGATGCAAGGACCTATGCCAGTCGAGGGGCAGTTTACGGTATCATGGGCAGTATTGATGAGGCTATTAGTGACTGCACGAAGGCGATAGAACTCAATCCCAACCATGCGGATATCTATTTCAATCGCGCTATCGGTTACAATAGCACAGGAAAACTTGAATTGGCTATCAGGGACTACACCAAGGCGATAGAGCTTAATCCCGATCATGTCAAAGCCTATGTGAATCGGGGTGTTACTTATGGTGACACAGGGGAGATGGATTTAGCAATTGAAGATTTAAACAAGGCAATAGAAATGGAACCGGATAATGCTTTAGTTTATAGTAATCTTGGCAATGTTTACGGCAACAAAGGTGATTTTGACTCGGCTATTACGAATTATAGTAAGGCAATAAATTTAAATTTGAATGAACCAGTGTTTTATCACAATCGCGGTCTGGCTTACTTCAACAATGGCGAGTTTAATCAAGCCCTTAAAGACTATACAAAAGCACTAAGATTAGATCCCGATTATGTCCCAGCCTATTACAATCGTGCGATGGCTTGGTTGCACCAACAAGAATGGAAGAAAGCCAAGGCAAGCCTAACGGAGGCAGCAGAAAAAGGTATAAATATTACCGCCGTTTTTGGTAAAGATTATCAAAGTGTTGCGAACTTTGAGAGGAAAACTGGCGTTAAATTGCCAAAGGATATTGCTGCAATGTTGAAGCAACAGGATGAACAAATCCATCCTTCACCTATGAAAATGGAGTTATCTGAACTGCAAACCCGAATGGAACAGTATTCATTTGAAAACTTTACAGCAATGCCTCTACAACATGTAGAAAAACCCGGAACTCCATCCATACCAATTAACTTGCTTCAACCTCAAAGTCAAACACCGCCTAGTAGTGCATCAAGATTGAGTTTATGATAAGTAGGTCGGGTAGAGCGTCAGCGAAACCCGACATCTTCAGGAGACCCCACTCTCAAACTCAAAGTTGAAAGACTACTAGCCTATTCGCGAGTTAAAGTCTTGACGCATATTGTTCTCCGCAAGGTAAAATTAAAAAACTGCAAGGTATAATTAAAAAATGTCTCATTCAACAACTCAGCGACCGAACCTAATCTATGTTTTCGCCGATCAACTCCGCTACCAGTCGTGTGGTTATGCGGGTGATGTCCGCGCGCGCACCCCCAATATAGATAAATTTTCCACAGAGGGTGCGAATTTCTGCAACACTGTCTCCGGTAGCCCGATGTGTGCTCCGTATCGCGCCTCGCTCTTCACCGGCAAATACGCCAGTAGCACGGGTATGGCGATCAATGAGCTCCGTATGAACCCAAATCATGACTGTTTCGGTCATGCTTTACATCGCAATGGTTACCAGACAAGCTACATCGGGAAATGGCATCTGTGGGCAAATCAATTGGGGAGACATAGCGACCCCAAGAATTCTTACATTCCGCCGGGACGACATCGGCTCGGTTTCGATGGTGAATGGTCGGCATACAATTTTCATCATTTATATTTTGACACATATTATCACGCGAACTCACCTGAAAAGATCGTGATACCCGGTTATGAACCCGATGGTCAAACGGATATGGCAATCGATTACCTGCAACGGGTGTCAACGAGCGATGATCCGTTCGCGCTTTTCCTCTCAATCGGGACACCCCACGACCCGTGGACACAGGACAACGTCCCAGCCGCCGATTATGAGATGTTCCGGGATGTTGATTTCCCGTTACCACCAAACTATCGCGATGAAAATGACCCTTACGGCGATACGTGGGCTATTATGTCTCCCGCTGAGCGTGCTGCGCTTCCTGAGTGGATGCGTGTCTATTACGCCATGACTGCGAATCTGGATCGGAATATCGGGCGGTTGTTGCGAGCCGTTGATGATCTCGGATTGCGAGACGATACAATTTTTGTGTTCACTTCCGATCACGGCGAGATGTTCGGGGCCCAGGGGCGCCGTGCGAAGAACATCTTTTATGAAGAAGCCGTGCGTGTCCCGTTCCTTGTTCGGTGGCAGGGACAAATTCCGAAGGGGTATGTCTCAGATGCATGCCTGAACACACCGGACATCATGCCGACGCTGCTGTCAATGATGGATCTGCCGATTCCAGAGGCTGTTGAGGGGACGGATCGCAGCGACGCTGCATTTAACCGACCCGCTAATGAACCGGATGCGGCGTTCATGCAAGGCATGGGATGTACTGCCAAGTGGGAGGACGGTTATGAGTGGCGCGCCCTCCGAACAAAGCGATATACCTATGCTATCCACCGTCCAGATCGAAGTGAGAAACTCTTTGATAATGTGGCTGATCCGTTCCAAACCCGGAATCTGATTGACGAACCGCTATCGACCCACTTTCGAGATCAATTTCGAATTCTCTTACAGCAGCGCATGAATGCGATTAACGATACCTTTGAAGCGTGCACGTGGTATCGCGATAAGTGGACAGAAGATCGGGTTATCTTGCGAACCGCAACGTTGACTTAAAGCAAAAAATAGGAATGTGTACCGACAGAAGTTTCGGAAAGAGGTAAAACCGTGGATAAAAAATACCGTATCCAGAACGCTGAAACGATACCGAGTCCATCGCTGGTTGTCTATCTCCCACACGTTCAATATAACATTGAACATGCGATTGCGACCGTCGGCGGCGATGTCTCGAAACTCAGACCGCATGCGAAAACGCATAAAACCGCAGAGATTATCGCGATGGAACGAGAAGCCGGTATTCTCAAACACAAATGCGCGACGTTGCGGGAAGCAGAAATGTTGGCGCAGAATGGCATAGAGGATATTCTGATTGCATATCAGATGGTGGGACCCAACGTCAACCGTTTTGTTTCGCTGCAGCTGAAGTATCCAGATGCTGATTTCAAGGTCATCGTCGATCATGAGGAATCCGTGACAGCGCTCGCATCGGCGGCGGCGAGACTCGGTTTGAATGTCAAGGTCATGCTGGACCTGGATGTAGGAATGAACCGCACAGGGATACCGCTTGGTGATGCCGCTGTGGATGTCTACGCACAGATTGAAGCGGTAGACGGATTACAACCCTGGGGTTTACACGTCTATGATGGACATATTCACGATGAAGATGTTGCTGATCGGAAGGCATCCTGTGACAAAAGCCTGGCACAGGTAGAAGAGATGAAAGATAGGCTCGTTTCCAAAGGGCTTGACGTGCCTTTAATTGTGATGGGGGGCACACCGACTTTCCCTATCTATGCGAAGACACCCGGTGTGGAGGCGTCCCCCGGCACTTTCGTTTTTCATGATCACGGTTACACCACGCATTTTCCCGATCTCGGTTTTGCCCCCGCAGCACTGCTCCTGAGCCGTGTGATTAGTATTCCTACGCCTCGTAGAATTACGCTTGATTTGGGACATAAAGCCATCGCCGCCGACCCTGACGGTGTGCGTGGAATCGTTTTGAATGTTGACGGTGCTGAGGTGGGCAAACAGCACGAGGAGCATTGGGCGATTAACGTGCCTGACAGCACACCGATACATATCGGACAAGAAATTTACGTCTGTCCGACGCATATCTGTCCGTGTGTGGCACTACATCCTTTTTACTATGTCGTGGATGCCGATGGGTATTGTCGCGGGACATGGGAGGTCACGGCACGCAATCGAACTCTTTAATTTAGGGCCACGGAAAGAACGGGGCAGGCACATTCGCGCCCCAACTGATGAGCGTCCAGAGAACCGCCATGCTAAATTCTCCGAAGACCATGCCTAAAAAGAAGGGGCGGAGCCGTTGATATTGCCGGATGCCGCTGTAACGGAGGAGTGGCGTTTTAATGCTCCACGCGATAAAGACGGGAAACCAGAACACAATCAGGGTCCACGAAGCCGATAGGGCATATCCGAGCGGATGGAGGGGCCACCACCAATATAGCATCCTCAAGAGGACTAAGCCTGTTGTCACCAACGCCCCAATGCCAAAAAAGAATCCGCCAGTTGTGCGGAGGTCTGCCCCTAATCCTTCCATCGCTGCGACGTTGTCTTGAAATGCCCAGAGCGGATTGCCGCGATAGGTGTAGCTATACATGTAATTGGCACCGTGCGTATACGGGAGCCACAGATGGATGGCTGCTGCACACAGAAATGCGAGTGTACTCCCCAACACGAATACCCCTACCAACGAACGATAGGACATTCCAACCCGATCCCTAATTTTTAAGCCGTCTAAGAAACCAGTGAGGATGAGGCCGCGCTGATCGCGCGTGAAGATTGCATCGAGGAATGACAACACCGTGAGACTCTGCGCCCCCAGGGCAGCTTTGGTTGAGATAAGTTGATAAAGATCCAGTGGACGAAACGATGTTTCCGTCATAAGCAGACCACCTTCCGCTGTGCTACGTGCCATTACCACGGCAACAATGCATATATAAACCAATATCTCAAACGCCGCGAAGCCTAAATTCAGTCCTGCCGTGTAACACCACCCTATCGCGAGGATCAAACTGATAATGAGTCCCCAAACTGCCGTGCGGTAGGGTAAAAGTTCCGATGTGTCATCTGTTTTGGTTGCGGTAAAGGCGCGCCGAAACACCTGTCGAAAGTGTGGAAACCCCATATAGATGAACGAAATTACAAGTACAATGTAGGCACCAGCGACTTGGTAACCTATATAGAGTCGGGTTGGGTAGAGGGGCATGGTGCTTACCCGCCAACCAAACATCGCAGCGACAACATCTTGGAACCGCGTGAGTAAAAAAAAGAACCATAGACTGAAAAGGAGTTGGGTCGGGAGCAGATAAAAGAATCCTACCGCCGCGAAGGACAGAAAGATGGGAGTGTACACCATAGCATTGAAGGGGCGTTCTGTGAAGTATTGGTTGAGTATGTATCTTAGCGGTAAGTTCGGGATTTGGGGCCAGATTTCATGAAGTCCGTTCAGCGTAAAGATGAGCGTAGGCACCGCGAACCCTAACCACATCAGCCTGTTCCGAAGAAAGCCGCGTCCCTCGTGGACGAACTCCAGCGGTAATGAGACCAACGGAAATGTGAGTTTCTCGTTTTCAATCCACTGTTTCCGGAGGATTGCTGCTAAGCAGAGAAACGCCGTGAACACTAAAAAGACAAGCACACCCCAGACGCATAACGGCTCTACCCATGCGCGCCACGGAATGCTGTCGCCTATCTGTATGCCCTCATAGAAACTGATAGCGATAGGGGCTTGTCCTTTTTGTTCAGGTGAAAAAGGGATGAGCCAGGGTTTGATATGTGGGAAAAAGAGGGTATCCCAGCTGTTGGTTTCATTGGTGAAGTAGTTGACGGCGATGAGGGCAGGAATGAGCTTTTCCATGACACCCCGCGATGAGATCATGGATGCCACGAGCATCATGCAGTAGATACACATCAATTCGCGCGGCGACAACCCAAATCGATTGTTCAGTCTTTCAAGCAACCGGTTCCCTAATACCAGGAAGAAGAAAAGCCCGATAACCGCGGGTGGCAGTTGCAGAAACCCGATTTGGATGTAGGTAATTACTAATTCAGCATAGGAGACGATGCAACATATAGCGATAACGAAGCAAGTGCCGAGCAGGAAGGCACGTCCTGAGAGACGATTTTCGTTTACGGGAAGCAATATTGCACGGTCCTCTATGAAATTTGATAGAGTTTATCACGATGCCCTGAATTTGTCAAATGCAACTATAATTTAGAAGATAACATACTACTTGACCGAACCGCAAGGTATAATTAAAATTTTTTTTTGTAACCAGTTCGTAAATAGATACGTTACTCAAAACATGAGTAATTCTGTTTCTTTATGGACTGAAGCAATGCGGAATGGATCACTTCAATCCTTTGCCAAAATTAATCCCCTTGTCGGGTTACCTCCGAAAACTTTGCGTTTGTATAGTGTGTTAGGGGTTATGAAAAAGGAATATTGTTCTGGTGAAGAACCGGGATGGTTTCGTGTGCCAGAGTCCGACCAGCGTCTTAAGAATATCCGGTTTTCTAAGCGGGGTCTTAGGAACGCGTTGCAAGAGCTGGTCGAGGTAGATTTATTGCAAATCCGCACGGAACAAGGTAAACGGTTATACTACCTGAAGTAGCATGCAAACGCGCGAATCTACTTTTAAAATCCCGCGATTGGTTCTTGCATCTGCGTCACCTCGTCGTTCTGCTTTATTATCCCAGATTGGCATAACGTTTGAAGTGCGTCCCAGTGATATTGTGGAACCCCCTCCCAACGTACATTTGAATACCCCTGCGAGCGAAGTAACACAGAAACTCGCCTTGCTGAAGGCAGTAGATGTTGCACAGCACTTTAATGAAGCCGTAATTATCGGTGCGGATACTTTGGTATCGTTGGAGGGGAGACTGCTCGGTAAGCCGACCGACGATACAGAGGCGTTCGAGATGTTGACACACCTGAGTGGCACACGCCATGAGGTTGTTACAGGTGTAGCCTTAGTGGACGCGGTGACAGGACGCGAGAGCGTCTGGGCGGAAACAACACAGGTTTACTTTCGGGAGTTGCATAGGACCGAGATAGCCACCTATATCGCGAGCGGGGAAACATCGGATAAAGCGGGGGCGTATGGCATCCAAGGACGGGGCGCGGCGTTCGTTCGACGCATTGAGGGATGCTATTTTAATGTCGTTGGACTTCCATTAGCGAGCCTCGTTGAACGCCTTTTTGATTTACCTTAACGAAGTGGGGGGGTTGGCTTGGCATTTCCCCTGGATATACGGAAATGAACGTTATTTACCCAACACACCTGACCGAACCGCAAGGTAAAATTAAAAAACCTACCGAGGGCTACACTGAAATTGTAACGCCCGGCGAAATAGGCATCACCAAACTCCATTTCGGAATTCTGAATCTCACCCCTGAAGCTACCTTTTTTGACCATTCTGATGATACGGAAGTCGCCTTGATTGCGTTAGGTGGACAGTGCACCTTGCTGGTCGGACATAACGGGAACAAAGCATACGGGGTTTTAGGTGAGCGTCCAGACGTTTTTCACGGTGAGGCGTGTATAGCACATATTCCACATCATACCACTTATGAGGTTCTCGCAGGCGAAGCGGGAATAGAAATCGCAGTTTGCAAAGTCCCATCATACGCCGAATCCGCTGCAATTATTTTAGAGGCAGGGGAGACAGCCGACGAAGGGGAGACGCACCTCAGAATATGGGAAAATACCCTATCGGGATCGGCAGATGTAAATGCAAGGGGCATGTATATGATGCATACGGGTGAGGAGACAATCTGTCTGCACAGGTTCCGAGATATGGATGGCGTTGCTACTTTCGATGTCACGCGCACCGTAGAGACGGTACGCGTGCGATTGTATCACAACGATGTGTTAGTGGTGCCAGAACAGGATAATATTGTATCATTGACTTCCGAAGGCGTTGGTTACCAGTTATGGGTACAGCCAAATTTGTATCGGAAAGGGTGATAGGATCATAGTTTGGCACAAACCGAAGAGACAACTTGAAAAACTATATGTATCTCTGATGATTGACTTTCTTAAGGGCGGAAAATGTCATGAAAGAACCTCAATTTACTCGGCATCCAACGGAAATATTTGGTTATCCTTTTATCATCAAAGACTCAGTTGCACAAGAGACACGGGACAAACAGTTATGTCCCTTCTTAGATAATGAATGTAAAAAGCCTCGAAAAAGTCAACCTGAAATTAAAATTGGAGTTTGTACGGTTGGTTACAAAGGTAACTTTCTCGAAAAGGTAACACCTGTTATTATATGTCCCCATCGTTTTGAAGTGCCAATCGTCTACAATAAGATTCAGGAATTATACTTTGGCGATTTGCCAGATAAGTATCAGATAAAGTGGACATCTGAAGTATCTTGTGGGGTAGCAGGGAGCATTGATTTTGTTGCTGCCAAAATGAAAGGAGAGGAAATAGAGGATTTTCTATGTGTTGAATTTCAAGCGGCTGGTACAACTGGAACACCTTGGCCGGCGGTTATAGACTTTAAAGAGACCGGGCATTTTCAGAAGGAAACCTATAAATATGGAATCAATTGGGCAAATGAGTTTACCAAAACGATGATGCAGCAGGTGTATAAAAAGGGAATGGTGATTGAAAGCTGGGGCAAGAAAATAATGTTTGTCCTTCAAGATGTCGGACTGAATTATATTCAGTCTACTACTAATACTCAGGACTTACATGAGGCGAGGGACAATGATCCTATCCATTTTTGTACATTTCAGATGGTATGGGATAAAAATTTAAAAGCGTGGCGATTAGAATTTGACAAGCGAATGAGCACAAATATAGAGGGTGTTCGGAAAATATTAGGTGGAGCTCATGAAGATGAATTTCCCACCATCAGTGAATTTGAGAACAATATTAACAAGCGCTTAAATGTCCAAACGCGATTGAGCGGGATTTAACCGATTTCTGGCGATCTCTATATATTCTTCGCTTAACTCAATTCCGAGTCCCTGTCTGTTAAGTTGATTGGCAGCCACTAACGTGGTTCCTGTTCCCATAAAGGGGTCAAGGATAATGCTGCCGATTCGACTGGTTGCTTTGATCGGAAGATCCAATAACTCAGTCGGAAATACAGCATAATGGACATCTTTTCTCCATTCATCCTCTGGGACAATATTCCAAATATCAGAGGGTAAATATCCTTTAGATTTGCTTGTCATAATATAGAAGCCTTTTGTTTTTAATTCTTTGGCGCGTCCGCTGACCTCTAAATTATCACTATGATAAGTCCGTTGCGCGCCTCTGATCGTCATTCTAAAATCAACTAACTCGCCTGCCTTTATTTTTTTTAATGTCTGATCAAGTGTTTTAATCGCTGCTGCTCGCTCTTGTTCATTTAATTCCTTAGACTCAAGAATCTGTCTACGGTATTTTTTTCCGCTGACTCCTGTAGCAGAGATGATTTCTTTACCATTGATTTTTGGAAGTTTTTTCGGTTTAATCCTGATAGCATCAGCGTCGTAATAATACTTTTTGCTTTTGACAAAGTGAAAGAGATGTTCATGAACGTCTCTAAGTCTATCCTTCACACTTTGTGTGCCTTTCATTTGATGCCATATAACGTCATTCCTAAGGATCCATCCATCGTCCTGCATGGCGATCGCAACTCGCCAAGGCATTCCCATCAGATTTTTGTTATGGTATTTATCCCCAAGATTTAACCATACTGAACCATCCAGTTTTAATGCCCTCTTTATCTGGCGGAAGATTCCAGCCAGTCTTTGCACATATTCTTCAGGTGTTTTTTCTTCGCCAATTATCGAATCAGGATTTTTCCCATTTGTGCTATATTTTCTCATTTGCCAGTACGGAGGTGAAGTAATAACACAATCAATACTCTCATCGGGGATTTCAGCCAAGATATCTTCGCAATTGCCTGTCAATAACCCATTTTTCTGATTTTCGTCAAGGACCTTGAAAATTATTTGTCGATTTGTCATATTAATACTACCTTTCTGAACTTGTGGGTGAAAGTCGTATTTCTGTAGGCGCGGTTTCAAACCGCGCCTACAAGATAACACTATTCGCCTTCGACGAGTTCGCCACCTTTTTTGAGAAAGGCGACAGCACTCCGTGAAATTTGAACCTTTACCTCTTGGCTATTCATTTCTCCAACGCTGATGAGAATAATGTTCTTATCGTTGCTAAGTCCAAGAATTTTGCCGTGCAATCCGCCATTCGTTACGATTTCATCGCCTTTGGTCAGATTCTCCAGCATATTCTGATGTTTTTTGCGTTTGGCTTGTTCCGGACGCCACAACAAAAAATACATAATAGCACCCATCGCGATGAACGGAACAAGCAAACCTGTTATTTGATCCATGAAATCTCTCCTTCTGTTTTGACGTAATTTGCTTGTAGGGGCTGGGAATGTAATACAAGGCATGGCAATGTAATACATTGTCCCGCAAGTCCACACGCGACTTGGGCTACGGATTTAGTCTATTCCCAGACGAAATCCAGTCTATCCGTAGACTAAATCCCGCAGCCCCTACTACTGTTAAAAAATCAAAGAATTAGCATGGCATCGCCATAACTGTAAAAACGGTATTTATGTTGGAGTGCCTCTTGGTAAGCCTGCTGGATCAAGTCCTTCCCAGCAAAGGCACTCACGAGCATAAGTAAAGTGGATTTGGGTAGATGGAAGTTGGTGACCAACGCATCTACTGCATTGAATCGATGCCCGGGATAGATAAAAAGTTCACTGTAACCCCTATACGGATGAACGGTGCCTGTCATGCTTGCAGTTTCTAAGGAGCGCACGACTGTGGTCCCGATGGCAACGATTTTCCGTCCCGCCTCCCGCGCTGTGCGAATCCAGTTTGCTTCTGTTTCGGCGAGGTGGATGTATTCGGCATGCATCTTATGGGTCTGAATATTTTCCACTTTCACGGGTTGGAAGGTTCCAGGTCCAACATGCAGCGTTAGCATCGCTATTTCTATCCCGTTATTTTTTAATTCCTCCAACAATTCTTGTGTAAAGTGCAGACCTGCCGTAGGTGCTGCAATCGCGCCTTCAGTGGCGGCGTAGACTGACTGATACCGCACCTTATCTTCAGCGTTCGGTGGACGCTGAATGTAAGGCGGCAAAGGCATCATACCGATAGCCGCAAGGATGGCTGAAAATTCACCGTCATAGCTGAAACGGACGATACAGTGTCCGTCATCCGGTTTCGCGAGAACCTCTGCCGTTAGGGGCCTGTTGCCGAAGACAACCTGTGTACCGATTCGGAGGCTCCGCCGCGGCTTGGCGAGTACCTCATAAATGTCCGGCTCTTTTTCGCGGATGAGAAGGAATTCTATCTTTCCGCCAGTTCCGCTTTTTCTACCGATTAACCGTGCCGGAATGACCTTCGTGTCGTTTAGGACTAACAACGCATCGTTGGGTAAGTATTCCCCAATCTCTGAAAACCGCGTATGGTGAAAAGCACAAGCTTCACGGTCAACTACCAAGAGTCGTGACCCATCGCGCTGTTGAAGTGGACTTTGCGCGATCCGATCAGGCGGTAGATGGTAGTCGAAATCTGTGAGTTTCATTTTTTTAACTATGGTCTCCTGGGCACCGCTCCAAATGTAAAGCAAAGACAAATTATGCCATTTAAGGCATAATTTCATTACGCGGTGGTTTTGGGTGAATCTATATCCTTCTCTAAAACGGAACGTGTAGTTCACCAAAGACCCGCTCGTAAGGAAGTGGTGAGCAGCCCGGGCATCCATAAATTAAAAACCTCGCCAATAAAATAGATGGATGATCTGCAACTAATAAAACAACGATGGTTGAGACGCTACGGGATAATTAAAATACGCATGGGCAGCATCGGTTGCGATACGTCCGCCCGGTGTTAGCATCAAAAATCCCTCTTTGATGTAGTAAGGTTCGTAAACCTCTGAGATGGTGCGTTCGTCCTCACTCAAGGCGACAGCGAGTGCCTTCAGCCCCGCACGTCCGTTGAATTTTTCAATGAGCGTTTGAAAATAGGCATAGTCTTGTCTGTTTAATCCGCGTTCATCAATGTCAAAGAATTTGAGTGCCTCTTCCACAACCTCAAGTGAGAGAGAGCCGTCTGCTTCAACTTGGGCGTAGTCCCTAACGTTAGCGAGCAGTTTGTTTGCGATACGCATCGTGCCACGCGAACGGCACGCTAATGTGTATTCTGCATCTTCGTCGATATTAATGTTAAGTTTTGCGCTGTTAATGCGAATCGCCTGCTGGATGTCTTTTGCTTCGTAGTAATCGAGATGGATACGGATGCCGAACCTGTCGCGAAAAGGACCAGAAAGCAAGCCTTCACGGGTTGTCGCACCAACGAGTGTGAAGTGCTTAAGAGGCATTTGTACGACATCCGATGCGGGTCCCTGACCGATGGCTAAGTCCAGTTGATAATCCTCCATTGAAGGGTAGAGCAATTCCTGAACGTATCCTTTCATCCGGTGGATTTCATCAATGAACAGAATATCCCCGTGCTCAAGGTTCATCAAAATTGAGGCGAGATCAAGTTTCTCCATGACGGGACCGATCGCCTGTTTATAGGTGCTCTGGATTTCATTGGCGATGATCCGTGCAAGCGTGGTCTTCCCGAGCCCCGGTGGACCCACAAGCAACACGTGCTCAAGTGCGTCCCCGCGCTTTTTGGCGGCTTCAATATGGATACGGAGCTGCTCTTTCACTTTTTCCTGTCCGATAAATTCGCTGAGCGTTTCCGGGCGGAGGCTATATCCGAAGTCGTCGTCTTCTTCCGCCAACTCTTGCATCCGGTCGAAATCTGGTATTTCGTGATTATCCATTTTTGGGTCCTAATAGGGATAGTTATCAGAAAAAGTCTGAACTATGATTTTTATGATTCACTGTATCATGGTAAATCACACAAATCACAATAATCCTGGTTTAATTTCGGATATATCGGAGTGCTTGCGCGATGAGGTTTTCTCGTTGCGCAGACTCACCGAGAATTTGTTGTGCCTTATCGACGGCTTGCTCTGCTTCAAGTTCCGATGCCCCAAGGGTATTGACGAGGATTTGGATTGCCTCTGCGACCGGAGCGCCAACGGGTTTTCCGAGATCGACATCGCCTTCGAGTTTCAATTTCATAATGTTCTTTTTAAGTTTGGTGATGATGACTTGGGCGAGGTCTTTGCCTAAACGTGGAACCCGCATGAGGGTCGTTGCATCTCCGCGATGGACAGCACGTTGGAATTGTGAGGGGGACAGCCGCGCGACGATGTTTTGTGCGAGGGCAGGTCCTACACCCGAGACCGTCAGCGCCAATTCAAAAACCTTGCGTCCGTCCTTTGAGGTGAACCCGTAGAGCGTAATTTTGTTGTCGCGGTTTTGATGATAGTATGTATAAAGGGTAACGGTATCGCCTATGGCGGGTAAATCCGTTACGGTTCTCGGTGACACGTCGATCATATATCCAATGCCGTTTACATCTACAATCACCTGTGTTGTTTCCTTATCTGCGAGAACCCCTTTGATATAAGAAATCATGTTTTAATTTTACCTTGCGGAGGAATAACATGCGTTTGAACTTTGGCGTGCGTTTCTCAAATCCGCCTGCGTGTTTTTGCAGGCTGCAGGTTTTGATGCTATCTTAAGAGGCACTTTTATGAGACGAAAACCTCTTAACTGAAAACTGAAAACTGAAAACTACATATATTTTTCACTGCGTTGAAGGACTTTATAGGAACGGGCATGGCAGAGTGCGAGTGCGAGTGCATCTGCTGCATGATCAGGACGCGGCGGTTCCTTGAGTTTAAGCAGGGCTTGTGTCATCTTCTCCATCTGGGATTTTGTGGCTTTTCCGTAACCTACAACTGCCTGTTTAACTTGGGTAGGTGTGTATACAGTAACGGGGCAGTCCGCATTCGCGGCTGCGAGTTTCACGATCCCTTTAACTTCACCTACGGCGAACGCACTGCTTATATTTTTACTGAAAAAAATATCCTCGAGCACGACACTCTCGATAGCGAATTTGCTAATCAGATGGGTTACGGTATCGTAGATTTGTTTCAACCGCAACTCCGACGCTGTTTTTGGGCTGGTTCTGATATTTCCGAAACCCCGCGAAACGAGACGGTTCGCGTGCGCTTCAACCACGCCGTATCCAGTGTTCGCAATACCCGGATCAATGCCAAGAATTTTTTTATTTTTCCTTGCGGTTCGATTTTTTATTTTTCCTTGCGGTTCGGTGAGGTGGGTTGGGACCTTCATGTGCTTTCCCGTATATCCGCCTGCTCCGTTGTTGCAGGCTACGATTTAGAGGTGCTAATTAAGCTGCGGCTTCTAAAAGGTTATCGGGAATATCGAAATTGGCGTAAACTTTCTGGACATCATCGAGTTCATCGAGAGCGTCCATGAGGCGTAGCATCCGTTCCGCCTCTTTCCCTTCAAGTTTCACGGTGTTTTGCGGAATCATGCTAATTTCAGCGAGTTGAATTTCAGCGGATGTTTCTTGAACTGCCGTTAAGACGCTATCGAACGTCTCAAAGGGTGTGATAATTTCCATACCTGTTTCGGAGGCGGTTACATCTTCAGCCCCGGCTTCAACTGCGATGAGGAACAGTTCTTCTTCATCAATACTATCAGGCGTAACAACGATCAACCCGCATTTATCAAAGCCCCATGCGACACATCCGCGCTCTCCGATGCTGCCTTCGTGTTTGCTGAAAGCGTGTCGAATGTCTGCAACCGCTCGGTTACGGTTGTCGGTCAGCACTTCTATCATGAGGGCGACACCCCCGGGTCCGTAGCCCTCATAAAGAATTTCTTCGTAGGTTTCACCCTCAAGCTCACCCGTGCCTCGAAGGACGGCTTTCTCAATGTTATCATTCGGGACGTTGCTTGATTTTGCCGCTGCAATTGCGGTGCGGAGTCGTGGGTTCATGTCTATATCCCGACCACCGACGCGCGCTGCTGCGGTAATCTCTTTCACCAACTTTGAGAAGAGTTTGCCGCGTCTGGAATCGTTTGCTGCTTTTTTATGTTTGATTGTTGACCATTTAGAGTGTCCTGACATGGTGTGTATCCTTTCTGATTTATTTAATTAATATAGCATAAGGTGGAAAAAGATGAAACTAAAATCTGCGCCGTGTGTGGCGTTACGGTTCCCTTTCAGGTGATTTAACCCCTGGCGCATCATTAAAAAATTGGACAAAACTCGAAATCTGTGCTAAACTTATTGCATCCTTCGTTTTAGGAGTCTGTATAGGTTGCCATGTTACCTTTTATTTTAAAAATCGCGGACCGACCGATAGAGCGTTTGCAGCATATCAATGATGAAAACCAGCCCATTGATGTTGATGTGCAAATGGAGCTTTACTCGCGGGAAATTGACCGTGCCGATAGGGAGCGGACGGCGCAACCTCGGCGGTTAAGCCAGTTAATCTTGGACGAAGCCACTGAGAACGCTTATGCCGAATTTACTGGGTTCCTCCAGGAGAGTGCGGAACCGGCGGCTTTTCTGCCGTTTGAACGCCTCTCTCAACATCCGTGTCGGCAATATGCCTTAATCCTTTCTGCGTCCTCTTCTCACGAACTCTTTGAAATCTGCCAGATGCAACCCGATACAAGTCCTTCTGTCCTGCACTATGGAGGCTATGAGATAGCAATCAAACCGCGCAGATACATTTTGGATACCGCTGCGTATCTGGTGGCACCGGATAAATATACGCTTTTTATACGACAGGTGCGGGAAGACGACACAATTCGGGTCTATCGTAGCGATTTTATCAATCTCACTCGAAATTCACCACCCCCGTTCAAACTGGAGACCCGCGAGATAATTGAGAATGTCCAATTGGAACTCGTGGGAGAACAGGGGCAGGCTGTGCCGATAGAGCAATTGCTCATGTTCCCACCGAGTACCGAAGAGACGAACTCCCTTCGCCCTATAAAGTGTCCAGAGTGTGGAGGACGTGTGCGCCAACTCGGCAGAGAAGGCGTTTTCTGCCTTGAGTGTGATTGGGATAACCTACCACCCCTGAAATATCCACGATGACGGGACACTGGCGCATGGACTCACATTTGCTGGGTTTATCGAGGATAGCGTAGGCACGCCTTCCCAGTCCCTTCAGCAGTAAAGATCAAGGTTCTTGTCTGCTAACTTTGACCCCCAAGGTTCGCCATATATAAAATGAATACCGTGTTGCCAACAGCGAGCACTGCGCCGACGACGGTTTGGAGAAGTGTGTGTCGTTTTCGGTAAACCCGCGCCCAAGCAATCAGCGGTGTCAGCAGAAATAGCCAGCCGAATTGTGGGTTCACGAGCATGACGAGAACCGTCACACATCCGGTGGCGACACTGCTGTGAAAACTAATTTTCCACATCGGGGTAATTGCGGAAAAAATAAGACTATTTACAATGTAAGCAATGCCTGCCCAGACGATTTCCCGGGCCGCACCCAGCTGATGCAGTAGAACAGTCCCGACAACCATACTGATAAGTGTACAGCATAAAGGCAGAAGTCGTTCTTCCCGGTTATGCAAGTGCAGATCGCTGACTTTAGCATACCGAGCCATCACCGCGATTGATAATACCGGTAGCACGGTAACAAATAGGACAACAATTACCAACCAGCGGAGTGCGTTTTGGGGATCCGCGTGTTTTTGAATAACACCCACAGCGGTTGCGATTGGAACCAAAAATGGACTGAAGAGAACAGAAGTGCCCCACGCGATGCGCGCCGGCATTGTCGATAAATCGCTATGCTCCATCAATTTTTAAAACGATTGAATCTGAGCTGCCCTCCTTGTGCAAGCCTATAAAGGCTTGCAGGACAATGTTTCGGGCAGGTTTCTGGTTAATTCTATACGGACCCTAGGATTTTCAGGGTCCTTTGATTTTTTAATCGAGAGTTTTGAAGAAATCAACTAAGTCCGCACCGTGTGTGCTTGCGTTGACCTCTTTATCAATTTCAAGAATCTTCCCTGTTTTGTCAATGATAACAGCGAACCGTTGAATCTTTCCATCTGGGGCATTCGTCGCACCAAAGAGGAGTGCGAGGTTCCGTCCAGTGTCTACCAAGAGCGGGAAATTCAGCTGATTTTCTTCCGAAAATTTTTGGTGCGAAGCCGCATCATTCGACGTAATCCCAAGAATCTGTGCATCATATTTCTCAAAACGACTCGACTCATCACGGAGTGAGCAAACTTGAGCCGTTCAGCCACGCCCAAAATCGCGTGGATAGAAGGCTAACACGACATTCTTTTTCTGATGCAATTCACTGAGTTGGTGCGTTTTACCGGTCCCATCGGCTGCAATAAAATCTGGGGCGGGTTGCCCAACCTCTATCTTCGGTAAGACTTCCTTAAGCAGGACTGCGACATCTTCACCGTGCGTTTTGACATTGACATCCGTATCAATGGCACGGATGTATCCGGCTTTATCAATGATGAAAGTTACCCGTTTTGAGGCGTTGAAACTTTCAATGATACCACTATACTGGTGGCTCACCTCAAATTCGGTATCCGCTAAGAGTGAAAATCCGAATTTCTGTTCTGCCCGAAACCGCTTGTGCGACTTGACGGAATCAACACTGACCCCGAAAAGGACACTTCCGGTCGCTTCTATCTCGCTCAAATTATCCCGGAGCGAGCAAAGTTCAGTCGTTCATCCGCCTGTAAAATCTTTTGGATAGAAAGCGAGAACGATATTCTTCTTCCCTAAATAGTCGCTGAGACTCCGCTCAACGCCTTCTTCATCTTTCAATGTGAAATCGGGGGCAACCATGCCTACTTTTAGTGTGTTTGGCGTTGTCACTGCTTCCTCCCCTGAAGCTGCTGGAATCAAAATCGCTGTTATGAGGATAACAGCCCAGACGCTTGCATTCAACCGCGTTTGAAACATCGCGTTATGCCTCCGGTAGATATGTTAGTTAATCAAATTATACGCTATTTTGCTATGGCTGTCAAGTAAATTTGCGTTTAGCATGCCCCTGATTTGGGCTTCGGTGACGGCGTGATTTCAGTTGGAAATGATGCCTTTTTCTTCAAGCCATACCTTCAGAGGCACGTCTACATCTTTGGGGGTAAAATGCCCATTTGCGTTGGTGCCACCCCCAAGTAACTGCTGTCGAATCGGATCGTTCCGCTCAAACATCTCTGCAGGTATGGTCATATCGTCCTTACTCCGTAACCATCGGTAGCCGTATCCGTAAAAAAGTCCCTTTCGGGTGATGTCTGAGTCGTTTTCGCTGCGGGCATGCCATATCCGCCGATCGAAAAAGACGGCATCCCCGGGCTTGCAGCAGACGGGTGTTGCCCTGTCTGGCATCGAACCGTTTTCGGGGCGATCGAGTTTATCCCAGAGATGGCTTCCGGGTATGACGTAGAAATTGCCGCGCCCGACTTCGGAGCAGTCGGATAACCAATAAACGACTTTTATGGAAAGACGGGGGCGCGGTGAACTTTCGATCTCAAAGTTGACGCGTCCACTGTCCTGATGCCAGCCGAGTGGGCCGGGTTCACCGCGAACCTCATCCGGGCGCGGCGGTGTGATGATGAAATGGCTGTGATAGGAGTAAATATTCCATCCCAAAATTCCCCAGACCTTCGGGAACGTTTTATACCAATCCAAAATATTCACGAAAGCCTGGTCTGTGCCGAGAAAATTCGGATAGAAGAAATTGTTATGCGTAGTGAGTGGGCTCTTGCTGTATGGATCGTAACCAGCGTCAAGATGGGTCTGGTAAATGTCGTCTACCTTTGTCTCAAGCCGTTCGACGAGATCTGGCGGGAGCGCGTCTTCAACCGTAAAATACCCGTTTTCATTCAGTTCACGAAGTTGCTCGTTAGTAATCTGATGTTGTAGATGGCGTTCGTCAAGCATAGGTTAAATCTCCACTGTGTGATGTTTCTCCAAGGACACGAATCGGTTAATCCGGTAGCGGACCCTCTATCTGGTCAACAAAACGAATAGAATTTATAACATCACGGAGGTCTGTGAGCGGGACTTGCCGGTTGCGGACGGACTCGACGAAATGGCGATGCATCGTCAGCACACCCTCATAGTTCGGTGTATCGCGCTGGTCCACCCCGTCAACTTCCCAACCTCCCATAACACTTCTGTTGTTGTCCTCATAAATTTCGATTTCTTCTGGGATTTTCATGTAACAGCCGATGCCGACACCGTGCAATTCGGAGCGCAGCACGCGTCCCCCGGATGCACGACTTCCAAAAAGCACACCTGTAACGTTGTTATCGAACCGGACGAAGGCGGTGTAGAAATTGCGTTGTTCGGCATCGAATGTGTCGCGATGCGCCGTAACTTCCACAGGTTCACCACCTGCCATATAGCGGAGGAGATCGACCACGTGGCAGACATCGTTCCAAAGCGTTGTCGTAAATTCTCGGTTTCCCCCGAGCATTTGCTTGTTAAAGGTGGTGACGGCTAGCGTAACGGGTCCCTTTTCTGCGACGCGGCGCATCGCTTCGCGGGTGACGGCGGCATATCTCCGCTGAAACCCGACCATGCAATAGACATCGTTGGCGACTGCTGCCTCAAGGAGTTGTTGCGTTTCATCGCTATTCGCTCCCGGTGGTTTTTCGATGAACAGATGCTTGCCGGCGTTGAGGCAATCCAGAGCGGGTTGTAAAATCCACTTCTCGTTCATCACACAATAAACGACATCTAAGTCTAAGGTGTCCAGCATCTTCCGGTGGTCTGTGAAGGTGTGCGGAAACTCGTATTTCTGGGCAACTTGCGCGAGTTTTTCTTCGTCGAGTTCACAGGCTCCAAGCATCTCGACATCATCTTCCAATCGATTCACATTTGGATAATGCGCGCCTTGACTGCGTCCCCCTGCCCCGATAAATCCTGCTTTAAGCATTATGACCTTTCTCCTTCGTCTCCGTGTTCGCTAAATTTTGTGCGTCAGAGTATCCATACTTTAGCACAAGGCGCAATTGATTTCAAGAAAATTTTTCAGACCTGGGCACCTCAATCGTAAATACAAGATGTGCTGCCTACGTTTGTAGTGCTAACTGGAAAGTGGGCGTGTATCAATTGAAGAGTTGATTTTCGCAATCTTTTGTGCTATTCTTAAACTATATTCGTCTTCAAGTCGTTAAGACCTTTTTCTGTTCGCAGAATCGTTTGAGATAAATTAATTGATAAGGAGAGCATCATGTCAGTTTTTGACGCAGAAGCCTTAGAATTTTGGGAAGAGAATGGTTACGTTGTTGTGCCAGAGGCGGTGCCATTTGAGAATTGCCGCGCGGCGGAACAGGCGGTCTGGGATTTTCTTGAAATGGACCGCGAGGATCCCGACAGTTGGTATCCCGATCCACCGCGTCGGAGCATTATGGTGGAAATTTATCAACACCAAGCGTTATGGGATAACCGTCAGTATCCGCGCGTGCATCAGGCGTTCTCTGAGATTTGGGAAACAGAGAAACTCTGGGTGAGTTTTGATCGGGCGAGTATGAACCCACCTGAACGCCCAAATTATGCGTTCACGGGTCCGTTTTTGCATTGGGATATGTCATTGGACGATATGCCGGTGCGCTTAAAGGTGCAAGGTGTTTTGTATCTAGCGGATACTCCTGGGAATCAGGGCGCTTTCACCTGTATTCCGGGTTTCCATCGGAAATTGGAAAACTGGTTGAGCGACTTACCTGATGACGCGAATCCGCGAGAAGTCGTGCGAGACTATCAAGCGGAGGCGGTGCCGGTCGCAGGGAAAGCCGGAGACCTGGTCATCTGGCATAGCGCATTGCCCCACGGCAGTAGCCCAAATTCCGCTGAGCGTCCCCGAATGGCGCAATACATCACGATGTCGCCAGCACCAGAAAATGGCAATGCTGAGTCCCGAATTGAAGGGTGGCGTGAACGCCTAACGGGCCTCGGAAGAGAGACAAAAGAGAAAGAGCATTACCAGGGTAAGACAGCCGAGTTGACCTCGTTAGGGGAAAAGCTGCTTGGGCTCGAATCGTGGCATGCTTAAATACAGTAGGGGCTTTCACCGAACCGCACTATGCCTACTCGTGCTTTGCTGGCGAGGTTTCCTAACCTCGCCAATTACGCTGATCGTCTTCGGTTGGGGATTGGCACAGTATCCGTATCTCGTCACGCCGGACTTAACCTTTTCAAATACTGCTGCCCCGGATGCAGTGCTGCGTCCCTTGCTGATTGTATTGGGTGTGGGCGGTGTCCTGTGGGTCCCCGCATTCTGGTATCTCTATGCCGTTTTTAAGGGGACAGCGCGAAAGACACGGTAAACTGAAGGGGACACCGGTACTTATCATAATAACTCAGCATGAATCCTTCCTTTTTCTTGATTTTCCTTTCGGTTCCTGCTAAAATTAAGACAGTTGTGTGGGAGTTCATCGATCACCTATCGGATAACAAATTCGCTCAATGCATTGAAAAATTACATCTTTCTTTCAGTTTCGGTGCTGCTGTGCCTCTTTATCTTAGCCGAGGTCAACTATCCGCAACTGACACCGCAATCGGAGTTAGCACTCTTCGCGATGCTGGGCTTAATAGTGGTATTTCTGAGATACCCTATGCATCCCCGTTTTGCGCGCAACCGTGCTTTCCAATTTTTGGATGCGTTGCTCATAGGCAGTGTGATTCTCTGTTTCGGCTACGTTTTTGTTCAGACGGAACCGGTTTTTCAGGCGTTCTGGTTGGATGGAAAGTCCCTCGGGGACCGGGCGGGGGCAGAGGTATCACTGGATTACATCATCGGCGGGCTCGGACTTCTCTTAATCTTGGAGGCGACCCGCCGTTCTATTGGGGTAACACTCTCACTGCTCTCTCTTGCATTTCTGCTCTATGCCGGCTTTGGACAGTTTATGCCGGATTGGCTGTTCCCGCATCGCGGCTATTCCGTTCAACGCATCGTGAGTCAGACGTTTTTGCACAGTCAAGGGGCATTTGGCATCGCACTGCGGGTAATGTTCACGTATGTCTTTCTGTTTGTGTTGTTCGGGACGTTGTTGGAGCGGACAGGCGCGACGAATTATGTCTTGGATTTGGCGAGGCGCGTGTTCGGTTCGAGCGCAGGAGCACCTGCGAAGGTCGCTGTTCTGAGTAGCGGCATGATGGGATCACTGTCGGGTTCGGCTGTAGCGAATACGGCAACAACTGGAACGTTCACGATTCCCTTGATGCGACGCGCCGGGTTTCAACCAGCGATAGCAGGCGGAATTGAAGCCGCGGCGAGCTCTGGTGGGGCGTTGGTTCCGCCGATTATGGGCGCAGCGGCGTATATGATGCTGGAGATCGTAGAGCCTGCTGTCACGTATCTGGAGATTATCAAGGCGGCACTGCTTCCAGCAGTTCTATACTACACCGGAATGCTATGTATGGTGCATTTTTCAGCGCAGCTTGCAAGCCGAAAACTTGCTGTCGAAAGTGCTGCGAGAAGTCGGAGGCATGCGCCGGAGATTCCCCTTCACAGTTCTGAAGAAGTGAAAGATGAGAAGCACGGAAAACTGCTGACGCTACAAGGGGGGATCTTTCTCGCGGCGTTTGTTACACTTATTGGCGTGCTGCTGATGGGTGCTACGGCGTTCCGAGCGGTGAGTTGGAGTCTGTTGGTAGTCGTCGCGATAAGCCTGTTGGACTTCTTAATCCGCCGAATCCTTGGACGGCATTCTACAGAGGGTGAGGAGACCGCGCCCCTACAAGTTGGCGTTGGTATTTCGGATTTACGGAAAGGGATAAACTTCTTAATATCGCCTTGTGAACGGGCAGCACAGAGCGGTGTGTCATTAATTGCGGCTGCCGCGTGTGTCGGTATCATCTTAGGCGTGGTGACACTGACGGGCATCGGTGGCAAGTTGCCGTCGGCGATCTTACCGCTTGCGGCTACGAACCTGATGTTGGCACTGTTCTTCCTCATGATTTCAACGATTATTCTGGGGATGGGGTTGCCTTCATCGGTCTGTTATCTGCTCATGGCGATCTTAGTAGGGCCCGTGCTACTCGACTTGGGAGTCGTTCCGCTTGCGGCGCACTTTTTTATTTTCTATTTCGGGATGATGTCGATGGTGACCCCACCTGTCGCATTGGCGGCGTATGCTGCGTCTGCCATCGCGGGTTCAGGGATCATGGCGACGGGATTCGCGGCGTTCAGGTTCGCGCTCGTCGGTTTTGCGCTGCCTTACGCCTTTGTTTTGAGACCTGCACTGCTCTGGCTCAGTGAGAGTGGTGGGACACCGGGGTTATGGACAGTTTTCCTGAATTTTTCACTGACGCTCATCGGGACGGTTATCTTGGCAACTGCTATCGCGGGGTATATCTTTAACAAATTATCGCTTTGGGCGCGATGTATTCTGTTTGTTGCGGCATTCATTCTCTTTTTCGCCCCGACGGGTCTACAATTTATATGGATTCATGGGATAGTAATCCTCGCAAGTATTGCCGTTTTCTACTATAATTGGCGAACAAAGGGGGCAACTTATGAAACGTCCGATTAGATGGTTATTATACTGTTTACTCGTGCTTTTATTCCTACTTCACAACGATTTTTGGTTTTGGGGAACCCCGCAGCTTGTTTTAGGGGTGCCGGTGGGGTTGCTCTATCATATAGGATACTGCGTTGTCGCAACGTTGCTGATGGCGGCTTTCGTTAAAGCGCGAGGGGATTGGGGTGAACGATGAGCCTGGCAGTCATTTCTATATACCTCGTGATGGTCTTGGTTCTCGGTGCGTTGAGCCATAAACTTTTCCGAAATACCGGAGAAGATTATTTTGTTGCGAGTCGGACGATTAATTGGTTTATCCTGTTGATGACGCTGTTTGGCACGAACATGACGGCGTTCTCAATCCTCGGTGCGTCGGGTGAAGCCTACCATAGGGGTATCGGTGTTTTTGCACTGATGGCTTCTTCCTCGGCGATAGTTGTGCCGTGTGTGTTCCTCTTTATTGGGACGCGTCTGTGGCGACTTGGAAAGCGGTTTGGCTATGTAACACAGGTCCAATACTTCCGCGATCGGTGGGAATCCGATGGTTTAGGGCTGCTCCTCTTCATCGTGTTTGTGTTGCTGCTCATCCCGTATCTGTTGATCGGTGTGATGGGCGGTGGCGGAACCTTAGCGACACTCACAGAGGGTCAAATTCCACAATGGCTCGGTGGCTTACTCATATGTGCAGTCGTGTTGTGTTATGTTACTTACAGCGGTATGCGAGGCACTGCGTGGGTGAACACGTTCCAAACGCTCGTTTTCATGGTCCTCGGAGGCATCACCTTTTTCGTCATCACGCATCGGATGGGCGGGTTTTCAAATGCTATCGCTAAGGTGGACACGGGTTTATTGATGCAGGCGGAGCATATCAAGCCGTTGGAACTTTTGACCTATCTCTGTGTTCCACTCTGTGTCGGCATGTTTCCACATATCTTTTCACATTTCCTAACGGCGAAGGATGTCGGGACATTCCGGTATGCGATCATTTTGTATCCGTTGTGTATTGCGGTTGTATGGATTCCGAGTGTATTGCTCGGAATACTCGGAAACGTAGATGTCCCAGGTTTGCAAGGCGCCCAAGCGAACAATGTGCTAATTCAGATGATCCATATACACGCCCCCGGGGTTTTAGCTGGGTTTTTGGGCGCAGGGGTCTTCGCGGCGATTATGTCGTCGTTGGATTCGCAATCGCTCGCTATCGGGAGTATGTTCACGCACGATATTGTCGGACATTACCGCCGAGAGGCGTTTTCGGAGCGGCAACGGGTGTGGGTAGGACGGTTATTTGTGAGCGGCGTGCTTTTTGTTACCTATCTCATCTCGCTCATCGCGACACCGAGTATTTTTAGGCTTGCTGTTTGGTCGTTCACCGGGTTTGCGGGTCTCTTTCCGATTGTCGTTGCGGCGTTGTTCTGGCAGCGTAGCACAAAGCACGGTGTGTTCGCCGCAATCCTGAGTGTAATTCTGTTATGGCTCTATTTCTTTCTCCAAAACTGGCAGACACCCGGGTATAGTGTCGGTGGTATCGGGATTATGCCTGCTGCGATTCTGGTCGCTGTTTCGTCTGTGGTATTGATAATTGTATCTGTGTTCACAAAACCTCCGAAATTACAAACACTTGAAAAGTTTTTTAATCAATGAGGATCTGACTAACGAAGCATGCAGGCTTGGCACTACCGCCTTTTTGCTGTCAGAGCGATCTCCAATCGCGACACTTCAAGGGTCGCAGCAATTCAGAAGCATATCATTAAAAATTTCTAAAGCGCGTAGCACGCAACAATACGCAGAAATGCCCAAGCAAAAACACGCATGCGGACCCTACAAAATGCCCTCTTGACCAAAATACTTTGACCGCGCGCAAGCAAAATTAAAATTAAGGATGGTAAATAAACTGTGACACTGAAAAAAAATATCCCGCTGTTCCTACTGATGATTTGCCTTTCTGCATGTGGGGAGATGGAAGAAACTACTGAACCCGAAGTTGAAAAACTGGTAGCACTCCAATACGGCACAGTCTCTGGATCCATCATTGATGCTGGAACCGGAAATCGCATTCCTGGGTCAACTGTGACGCTGCTCGGACAGTCCGTTGAAACTGGCATAGACGGCAATTATACGTTTCAAGGTGTTCTTTACGACAATGTTCATACCTTGACCGTTATCGATCCGGATTATAAGCCGTATAGCCAACCGGTTGTCCTTAAACAGGAACGGTTGGTTGTGGATATTATGTTGACACCCCTAAAAGATCCGGTGGTGGAGCTACGAGATTTTTTTGACAATTTTGCAGCCCTGCTGGAGTCGGTAGATTTCAAAAACATTGAGGCAATTGAAGCGCTCTTCTCGGAAACCTACGTTGCTGCAGACGATCCAGCCACACTTTTCGGGGTAGCATCTGGGATTATTCCTGAAAATTATGCAGATGTGGTTCCGGCGATGACACAACTTTTTGAGGAATACGTCTCGCTGCAATTCCTCTTCCAGGATATAGAGATGGATATAACGCATGCCCGGAAGTCGGCAGCGACGCTTCAGTTGGATGTCGACGCGGAAAAAGGGGAAGAGCGGGACTTACGGGAGCTCAAAGCCCGCTGCAGATTTGAATTCCGGCGTGAAGAACGGGATTGGAAAATTGTGTATTGGCAACTTTTTGAATTGGATATCCGCTTATGATTTTTATTTTTTTTAGTTAATAATTAAAAAACAAAAAATTTGCGAGGGCGGCGAATTCTGTGATATCCAATGTTTCAGCACGCCGCTCTGGCGCGATACCGAGTTCCTCAAATGCGGCCCCTAATACCTTCGCCGGTGCCAACCTACCCCTAACTAACGTATTTTTTAGCATCTTCCGCCGCGTCCGAAACGCCGTCCGCACAACTTTAAAGAAGAATTCCTCATTTTCAACCTTAACCTTTGGATGTTGGCGCATCGTCAGTTTTAAGAGTGCCGAATCCACTTTGGGTGCCGGATAAAAGTTTTCTGGTGATAGCGTAGCGATGAGTGTCGCATCCGTCCGATACGTGACACCGATTGTTAAGGCACCATAATCCTTTCCTCCGGGTTCAGCAACAATTCTTTCAGCGACCTCCTTCTGCGTCATCAATACGCAGCTATGAATCTGTTTGTGATAATCGAGCAGTTTCCACAAGATTGGAGTCGTAATGCTGTAAGGCAGGTTCGCTATAACCTTAAAAGTAGTAGGCACAGTCTCTGTGCCGTCAGACAACAATGAGTTGAATTCCAATTTAAGAATATCCGCGTTAAGGAGGTGAACGTGTGAATCTGTTGCGAATTGCGCTGCTAACGCCTTGTATAGCAATTCATCTACTTCAACGGCAATTACACGTTTGGCACGTCGCGCCAAAACGTCCGTGAGGCACCCTAAACCGGCACCAATCTCTATGACGGTGTCGGTATCCGTGAGTTCTCCCGCTGCGAGGATAATTTCAAGGGCTTCTGGGTTAACCAGGAAGTTTTGTCCTAATTGTTTTTTGGGGCGGGTGTGATTGAGGGCAAAAAAGCCACGAACCTGTTGGTAGTTCATTTTTCTAATTTACCTTGCGGTTCGATGAAGCGAATTTGTGTGTTCACGTGTCTCTCCGTAGATCCGCCCTCCACTTCGTTACGGGCTATGGTTTCGTTGCTATTTTGAAGATTTGATCGATTTTTCGGAAGAGTTAGTAAATCCTTATTCTCAAGGGACTTACTTCTTTCGCGTCCTGAGGGAAACAACCTTTGTCAAAATGGCATCTGCTACATCGCGCTTTGAGGCGCGTGGGAGTTGTTCGCAGGTGCCGTCTGGCTCCAGCAAGGTTACAATATTCGTATCGACACCGAATCCGGCTCCCTCCGCAAGGATGTCATTCGCAACAATGAGATCGCAGTTTTTGCGTATCAGCTTCTTTTTGGCGTTTTCAAGGATGTCGTTCGTTTCGGCGGCGAAGCAAACGAGGGTTTGGTCGGTTTTCTGTTCGCCAAGTGCCTCGGCGATGTCCGGATTCCTTTCGAGTGGAAGTGTCAAGGTTTCGGCAGTTTTTTTGATTTTATGGGGTGTAAATTCCCTCGGTCGATAATCCGCAGGCGCGCCCGCCATGATGACAATATCTGTTTCTTTGAAGGCTTGCAGGAGTGCATCATACATCTCAAGCGTCGTCTCGACGTGCTGGATTTCGATGTCGGCGGGGGCAGGGACGGTCGCAGCGCCGCTGATGAGGCGCACCTCTGCACCCCGCTGTGCAGCCGCTTCAGCAATGGCGTATCCCATCTTGCCGCTGGAACGGTTGGTGATAAAGCGGACCGGATCGATATATTCGCGCGTTGCCCCGGCGGTGACGAGAACGCGTGTCCCTCGTAAATCGGCTGTTTCGGTTTTGGGTAGACTGTTCGATCTGGCATCAGCAAGAATATCATTTATCCGTTGCAGGATTGCATCCACTGTGTTCAGCCGTCCCGTCCCTTCATAGCCGCAGGCTAAATCACCACTATCGGGTTCAACGAAATGGATTCCGTGCGTTTTCAAGGTGTCGATATTCCGTTGCACAAACGGATTGTGGTACATGTGTCCGTTCATCGCCGGTGCGAGGAGGATTGGACAGTGAACGGAAACGGCAATGGTCGAGAGCGCGTCGTCAGCGATGCCGTTTGCCATCTTACCGATGATATTCGCTGTCGCGGGGACGATTGCGAGGAGATCCGCACGGTCGGCGAGATCGATATGAGGGGGTTTCCAGTCTGTTCCCGCGTCAAATAGGTTCAGGAGGACAGGGTTCCGTGAGATGACTTGGAATTGCAATGGCTGCACGAGACGCGTGGCGTTTTCCGTCATCACAACGTGGACGGATGCCCCCGCTTTAACGAGTTGGCTTGCCACGTCAATCGATTTGTGAATCGCGATGCCGCCTGTAACACCTAAGATAATGTTTTTAATTTTTCCTTGCGGTTCGGTGAGGTAAATTGAAGAAACAACGATCCTCTCCGTATATCCGCCCTCCATTTCATTTTTTAATTTTTCCTTGCGGTTCGGTGAGGTAGATTGAAAGAGCAGCGATCCTCTCCGTATATCTGAAAAAATCCGCAGAAATACCCTATCAAAAACTCATTACAGGCTTGATTTTCCTTTTGAGGGTCAAAAAATCGGGTTCTTAGTTAATTTCGATTGGTTTTGGAGTGATACAGGGTTTAATTTAATTTTCGCTGTCAACGCCGAGTAAAGGGTTAAGTGTCTCTATGAGTTTGGCATCAATGCGAGATCGTTCGGCAGTGATAATCGTCTGGATTTGCTGAACTGCCTGTTTGATGCCGCCTTGTGGGTTGCTAACCCAGTAATCGTAGTGCTGAATCTCGCGGACTTCGGATTTTGCTATATCTAAGCGTTGTTTCAGTTCCGATTCAGATTCTGTGTCTCTGCGGCGGAGACGTTTCTCCAAGGTAGCGAATGAGGGCGGGACAATAAAGATAAGGATACTTCTTGCCGGGGCGAGGTCTTGTGCTCGGATTTCCAGAGAACCCTTTACCTCGATCTCTAAGATAGAATCTTTTCCGGCTTCGCGGGCATCGGCAATTTCAGATTTGGGTGTCCCGTAGAGGTTGTCGCCGTATGCTGCCCATTCTAAGAAGTGGTCCTGCCGAATGGACTTTTCAAATTCCGTTTTTGACAGAAAGTGATAATCAACGCCAGCGACTTCACCGCGACGGGGTTTACGCGTTGTCGCAGAGACAGATAATTGTAAAGTTTCATCTGCTTTACAGAGGGCATTAATGACGGTGCTTTTCCCTGAACCAGAGGGACCGGAGATGACGATGACGAGGTGCGGTTTATAGAGGTGTGTGTTCGCCATTTTTTAACGATTGCTTATGAGCTGCTGCGTCCGTTGTCCTTGCAGTCTTTCAATTGTTAAAAACCTTTTTAAACCTCAAAATAGGCTTTTTAATGATTGCTTCTGTGCTGATTTACCGTTATCGGAGCGAATTCTAAATCTTTAAGAAACCCTCTTAACCTCGAATAGGTTCTTATCAATTTTAGATCGGGGTGGACAACGGACACCCCGTCCAGACATAATCGTTAAAAATATTAGTCTGCGGCTTCGGCTTCAGCCAGTTCCACAAGCACGGGGGATTCAATGCGGATAGCGTCCTTGATACAGACCTCTTCGCACAGTTTACAACCGACACAGTCTTTCGGTTTAACGAGTTCACAGATACCGAAGAAGCTTTCGGCGTGTTCACCGGTCTCTGGGTCCTTAAGTTCAAGACACTCCCAGGGACAAATATGGACACAGAAGTCACATCCCGAACAGAGTTCTTCGTAGATAACGGCGATGGGTCGGTGCGTGGGTCGACGAATGAATTTGCACACCTCTCCGAACTGGTCACGGATTGCCTCGACTGGACAGACCATCCCGCACGCGCTACAATCAATGCAAATATTCGGATCGATGATGTGTAGCATGTTCCGATCGCCTGTTATTGCATCAACCGGGCAGTTCGTCAAACACGCCATACACCCGATACACTCGTCGGTGATATAATATGCCATGAATCACTTTCCTATTTTTGGCTTTCAACGCCGGGGTCCCCACCCGTTACGGGGAAGGGGCTAAACTTGCTATTCTAAAATTGGGCAAAATCTTTACGAATACACTCAATACATATATTTTAACACAATCTTTATGAATTGTCAAGCGTGTTTTTATTTCAAACAGGGCATTCAGTGCTTCTGTAGGAAGAATCTCCGAATTCCGATGCCTGCTCGTTGACAACTATCCCGTTGATATTTTTCGGGAGTATCCGCTATAATAGTGACATAAAAATGTTAGGGCTTTCTTTTTAAGCCTATACTATAAAACGACATGGGAGATCTAATGGACTTAGGACTCAAGGACAAAGTGGTCGTTGTGACAGGTGCAAGCCGCGGCATCGGACGTGCTATCGCGCACGGTTTCGCTGAAGAAGGTGCGCGGTTGAGCATCTGCGGCAGAACCCAAGATACACTCCAAAGCGTAACAGATGAACTGTCCGCAAAAGGTGCGGAGGTTTTCGCCAAACGCACAGATGTTACGGATGGCGAACAGGTTAACGCGTTCATAGCAGAAACCGTGGAAACGTATGGTGGAATTGATGTTGTTGTGAACAACGTCGGTGGCAGTCGGTGGACCCCTCTGGAAGAGATTTCAGATACCGAATGGCACGAAATCCTCGACCTGAATTTGGTATCTGCAGCGCGAGTGAACCGAGGTGTTATCCCTGAAATGAAAAAACGGGGAAGCGGTGTGATCCTGATGATCACCTCCATCTACGGTAGGGAAGGCGGTGGACACATCACCTATAACGCCGCGAAAGCCGCCGAGATCAGCATGACAAAGTCGTTGGCAAGGGAGCTCGCACCCGACAATATCCGCGTGAATAGCGTCGCCCCGGGTTCGATCCTCTTTCCGGGGGGTGGCTGGGCGCGTCGCATCGCAGCGGATCCGGAGGCGATGGAAGCCTTTGTGAAAAGCGATATGCCGCTGGGGAGGTTCGGGAAGCCCGAAGAGATCGCGAATGTCGTCGTTTTTCTTGCGTCGGAACGCGCGAGTCTTGTAACGGGTGCCTGTGTGAACGTTGATGGCTGTCAGTCGCATTCAAACATTTAAAGGGGGCGCAGTATTATAGACGTGAACTTGAAAATAAATTCGTAGGTGTTTTTGCTTGGGTATTTCCCCAGGTAGAGCGGGAAAACAACCGAAAAAACGCATAATTTGGACAGATACGCTCTTCTTGAAGACACTTTCTAACCAAATAGCAGTAGCGAAACCCCGGTTCATGCTTTATAGCATGAATACCGTTGATTTCCCACTTTTATCAAACTCACGTTAACCTAAGTTGCCAGTTTGTAGCATAGGAGACCGTTAGCCTGTGCCTCTTCGTGCTGAAAATGGCAGGGAATGCACTCAGTTTTTCACAAAAATGATCGCTTTTGGCTGAAGAACGGTGTTCATGCGTCTAAAATCACATAGGTAGCAAGTTGGGTTAAGATAACGGAATCCAATGAAGAATGATGCTAACTGCAGTAATCAGCCGCGCACATACCGACCCTAACGTTTTCCTTTTTTCCTTGTTTAAAAGACATTGACGTGTTAAAATGATAGGAATGAATGATTGAGGAGAGCGTGGACATGGACGCGAAATTATGGGTTCCAGAATACGACGCGCCAGAGTTGTGGCATAAAGAGATCTCACGCCGCTGTTTTGTCAAAAGCGGTATCAGCGGTTTTCTGGGACTCGTCGCGATGCAGCATTTCAGTTCGAGGAGCCTTGCGCAGCTTGAAGATATTGTGCCGCGCGCCAAACACTGTATCGTTTTGTTCATGAGCGGTGGCGCGAGTCAATTAGACTCCTTTGATCCCAAGCCCGGCACTAAAAATGGCGGTCCCTTTGCAGCAATCCCGACAAGCGTTAAAGGGATAGAGGTTTCCGAACATCTTCCGCAAGTTGCAGAACAGGCGCACCATCTCTCTATTATCCGATCGATAGTTTCACGTGAAGGCAATCATGAACGCGCTCGCTATTTACTGCATACGGGTTATGCCCCTGGGGGGGCAATCAGGCACCCAACCCTCGGTTCGCTCACCTCTTATTACCTTGACAATCTCTCCGATCTTCCGAGTTGCGTTAATATCAATTCACCGACCTACTCCGGCAGTTTCCTCGGTGCAACGCACGATCCGTTCGTCGTCAAAGATCCGATGAGACCTGTAGAGGATCTCTCTTATCCTTGGCAGATGGATACGCACCGTTTTCGAGAGCGTCTGAAAATGCTTAAAGCGATTGAGGCAGATTTTATCGCAAAACGGACGGGACGCAGCACAGAGGCACATGAAGCGATTTACAAAAAAGCCGATCAGCTTATCAACTCCCCGAAAATCGAGGCGTTTCATCTCAACGAAGAACCCATGGCGATCCGCGAGGCGTATGGAATGCATAAGTTCGGTCAGGGGTGTTTGATGGCACGTCGGTTGATAGAGGCTGGGGTCAAATTTGTTGAGGTTTCGTTGGACGGATGGGATACACATGAAAATAACTTTGCGCGGACGAAAGAGCTCCTCGCGCTGGTAGATCCGGCGTTCGCAATGCTCCTCAAGGAGTTGGCTGAACGGGACCTTCTTGAAGAAACGATTGTGCTATGGCTGGGTGAGTTTGGTCGCACCCCGAAAATTAACAATAGAGACGGACGCGACCATCATACCCAGGGATGGTCGGCTGCCGTCGCTGGCGGGGGGACCCGCGGTGGACAGGTCATCGGAAGTACAAATGAAGATGGCACTCAGGTTGATAGTGGCACAGTCCGCGTTCCAGACTTATTCGCATCGCTCTGCTTCGCCCTTGGGGTTGATGCTGATGAAGAGAACTATTCTCGCGCCGGACGACCGATCCGAGTCGTTGACGATGGTTCTGTGATAGAGGAGTTGTTCATATAGTTGTCAGTTTTCAGTTTTCATAAGTCCAGACGCGCAGCCCGTAAGCGTAGCGGAGGGCGGATTTGAGGAACGCACGTCAAAGTCGAAACGTCTGTTGTTCCTCCGCAAGGTATAATTAAAAATCCGCAAAGTATAATTAAAAGATGAGAGTGATTGCTGGCACATTCAGAGGTAGACGCTTGGCGGCTCCGAAAGGGAATCGCCTCGTGCGCCCTACTGCTGATCGGGTTAAAGAATCGGTTTTTAGTATCCTGCAGGAACAGATAGTAGATGCAAATTTCCTGGACCTTTGTGCCGGCACTGGGAGTATGGGAATTGAAGCGTTGAGCCGTGGTGCGAAGCATGTCACGTTTTTGGAGCGCGCCCCGCGGTGCATCGAGATTATAGAAAAAAACCTTCGAACGTGTGGTCTGCTTATTGAATCCCACGCGCGGTATCGTCTACTCCGTCGCGATGCTATAAAAGGGATTACGTATCTGTGTAAGCGGTCCAGTGTATTTGAAATTATCTATTTTGATCCCCCATACGGTCTTGATGTAGCAGGGGGATCGCAGCTGTATACGCCCTGTTTATCACTGCTTGCCGAGAGTTCGCTGCTCTGTGTCGGTGGCCTTCTGCTCGTTGAACACGCGAAGCAGCATATTGTGCCGGATGCAGTCGGGGGTTTGAGGCGGAGTCGGCAGGCGCGTTACGGGGATACGGTTGTATCGTTTTATGAGAAAAATTTGTAGGAGGGATCTCCGAATCCCGACATCTGCAATATAAGGCATCTTGTGCTTTGGGGCAAAAAGAATGAAAATTTTGAATCTTCAATCCGGAACGCCCTTTCAAATGGGTAAAGGTAAAAACTGGCGTGTTGTCCATCCCGATATGGGATCCAAACAATTGACTTTAAACCATGGGGTTCACGCGCCCGGTCAAGAGTTTACGCAGCATTATCACGATGCGTCGGAAGACGCGATTGTCGTTTTAGAAGGTGGTGGTGCTATCCGTCAAGGAGAGGTCTATACACCGATTGCTGCGGGCGATGTCATCTTTGTGCCCGCAGGCGAGGTCCATGGAACGGTTAATACGACACCGAACATGGCGCGTTTAATTAGTTTCCAGGCTCCACCGGATATGGCACTCTACCGGGGTGAACGAGATACGCCAGATACAGCCCCCACACCTCAAGCTGGGCATAGAAGTAACGTCCAAGTCATCAGTATGGCGCGCAGTGGTCCTGTTTTTGGGAAATCCACCGAGTGGCGAAGTGTGGTCTCTCCACAAAAAGGTTCTGTACATCTTTCTGTAGATTACATCCATCTCAACAAAGGCGAAAACTTTGCGCATGAACCGATAGACAGCGAGTCAATTTATGTGTTGCGCGATGGATGTGCTGAAGTGACAATGGACACTGGAGAGACATGTGCTTTGGAACGACATGATGTCCTCTTCCTGTCCCCTGGAGACACCTTTTCGCTTTCTCAAATGGGAGATGAACCCGCAGCGATCATATCTTGTTGGGCAGTTGCCGCTTCCGGGAGTTAATGGCTCGCAGCAAATTGGCTATCGGTTTCCATCAGCCATCGGAAACCATCGACTGACGGTTTTCGGAAAGAGAACCTCTTTCCTGATTGCTGACTGCTGACGGTTGTTTTGCTGAAAGCTACTATAAAAAAGGAAATTGATGGATGAGATCAGATGAGATAACAGTTTCACGACAGGGCAACTTGGTCGTGATAAACCATACGCAATTTGAAATTAAGTTTAATCTTGCAAGAGGGACATGGGATTATATTGATGAGAACGGTGACACAATTATCCGAGAGGGGTGTACGCAGGTAACCCTTGACGATGGAAAGGTCGTCAAAACTGAGGATGCTGGGACTCGCGAATTTATTACAGAACTTCCGAAGACCGACGCTTTCGGGAGTTATCACCAAATTCGCTTCTCATACGAAGCGACAGGTAAGTGGATTCGGATAAACACCGACCTCAATTGCTATACCGAACACTCCGCAATACACGTTAAGGTGAGTATTGAGAACCTAAAACCGAAACCCATTCGGCTCAACAGTGTAACCGTGCTTGGGGTTTCAGCCAACCGTAGTGGGGGGGTGTTCCTTGGGGGGCTTCCATCGGATTGCCACCTCTTTATTAACACGCCACCTGTTTCTCCCAGCATCAGTAGAAAACTCTATGAAGGGTTTCTACTGAGTGAGACCGACGCCATGCATCCGAGCAATGATGGTGTGCTTTGCAATACAAAAGGTGGGAAAGCACTGGTCTTCGGGTTCCTGACGGCTGAGAAATGGTGGCCCCGAATTCAAGTGGGCTGCCAGAAAAATAATGGGCGTGGCTCACGCGGACAGGGTAAGAGGTCCTCCGCGTCGGGTGTCAATCCGTGGGCACTTTACCATGAGTGTCGGCAAGCGTGCGATCCCGGTGAAAAGATCACCTCCGAAACTGCTTATATCAATTTCGCAGACCCAGCGTCTGCAGCCTATGAACATTATATTTCGCTGGTAGCCGCGCAAAACAGCGCACACGAGCGCGATCGTATTCAAAATCGAAGGTCCCGCGAATCCGGCACTCCGGCTACTGTGTGGACGCTTTCGGATACAGAAGGATCAATTGATGCCAGTGCTATCTTAACCCAAGTAGACGCTCTCGCCGAGAGTCCGATGTTTCAGCCGAACTTTCCCGGCGGCATTGATTCTGTTCAATTGAATGCTGTCTCGGAATCAGAAGTGGGGATTTTTTCGCAAGGTTCAAATGCCGCAGGATCCCAAAATCGTGAGGAAATAAAAGCGGTTGTCAGTCAGATCCGAGCAAAGGGTTTCAAAGCGAGGCTCCGGTTCAATCCTTTCTGTGCCGCACTGGATTCGAGGCTGGTCCAAAACCATCCAGATTATTGTATACAAGAGAAAACTGCCGCCCGAGGTGGCAGAAAATATTCACGGCATCATTCTATGCGTAAGGGCTACAAACCTGCCTCTGTTCATCTACCAGAGAGTGGTAAAGAGGTCGCGCTCTTGGATGTTTCGCATCCACAGGTGCAGGCACGTATTCGTAAACAGATGAAACAGGTGGTGGGCGAATGTGGATATTCCTTCATCCACGCCGATTTTACAGCTTATACGCTGGGGCTCACGAACGCTTCCCACAACTTGCACTGGCATGATAGCAGCCTGACCTCGGTCCAACTGTATCGTCTTGCTGGAAAATTACTCAGAGAGACGATTGATGAAATACAGTCAGAAAGCGTCCGTCTCACGGATGATGTGCTGCTGGCAGGATACAATACGGTTCCAGGTCCGTGCGTCGGTAGTATTGATATTAATACCCCACTCCTCAGTCCTTCCCTTTCTGCTATCGGCGGGGTTTCCAACCGTCCAAGTGACTCATGGCATCATCAGCGTGGGACGAAGCATCGTCTGAGCCGGTATGCAGCGCATCTCACGGAACATAACGTTCTCTGGGGACACATTTTTGGTGAGATTGCTGTTGATGAACCTCGTCCGATCAACGAGGCGATTGTGGAAATGACGGCGGCTGCCTTGAGTGGGGGGACAGTCTTGTGTGCAGACCAATCTCTAACACTGCGTGCGTCGCGTGCGGGTTACTTAGCGAAAATCTTTCCACTCATAGGCGAGGCTGCTACACCTATAGACCTTTACGATGAACCGTTTCCCAAGATATGGTGTCTACCCGTGTCAACACCGCGTGAATCTTGGTATCTCGCCGCAGTTTTCAACTGGGACGACCATGAAGATGACGCTTATTTTGAAATGGAGGCACTTGGGTTACCCAAATCTAAGGATTTCCTCGTCCATGACTTCTGGATGCGCGAATATCTTGGAAAGGTTTCGCACAGTGTCACCTTATTGAACATTCCACCCCGTTCTGCGAAACTGCTCTGCTTCCGTGAAGAACAGGATGTGCCACAATTCCTCGCTACGGATATGCACTATACACAGGGCGGTGTTGAGATCCTATCTGCGGGTTGGGATAGGCACAGCCAGACTTACATGATCGTCTGCAAACCGCTTCGCCAAGCCGAAGGCACCTGCTTTATTCATGTGCCGGAGGGTTACCTACCCGTAAGTGTGGCAACCTATGGTAGCGATTATCAATATAATTGGGACAAACCGATTTATAAACTAACCTTTACGGGAACGCAACCGGATCAGTTGGTCCAAGCCAGTGTTCACTTCTCGAAAACTTCGGGAGGCAACTTGTAGTTTTACCAACCTTTCGGTGTGAAAGCCCCATCCCTTAGGTTTGGGGATGAAAAACCGCCCTCGTGTGTTAGGCTGCAGCGTTTTTTGAAAAAAAATACTTGACATTTTTCATAAATTGTGGTTTAATATTCTTAACACTTAGGACAACGCTCTCACCCCCAACACTTGTTGGGGAGTTGTCCACTCCTGTGAGAGGGAGTCAAAAAGTGCTAAGTGTGACACCACTTGAAAAACATGTATGGGCAGTTGACGCGTAATTGCGCGAAAGCGTGAATCGGAGCGAAGGTGAAATCTCGCACGTTGTATTGCTGCCCGCCTTCTCAACTTTTCTCACCCTTTGGTGAGAGGCAGGCAGGGATACCCGTGAAAGTTTCCGCACGATATGCCTACCCCGCTTTTTCAGGGGGATAGGGAATTGCCTGCGGGTGGAGACGGAATAAGACGGTGGACTCTTAGAGAAAACCGCACTGTCTATGAAGCCGAAGCCCGACGCTTTAGCGTGTGGGTGGTATCACTCTCACTCGTCACCAACCCCGGTAGGTGCGGTTTCTAACCGCACCAATTCGGAAAGAAGAAGCCCTTTGCCTATGAGATAATCTGTAGTGAAGTCGGTGTGAAACATGAATAGCGTTCAGACACAGATGCAAACCCTTAAAACGCGGGCAAGCGTTTGTACAGCATGTGACTTGTCGAAAACCCGTGCGAATGTTGTTTTCGGTAGCGGCGATGCCACCGCAAAGTTAGCGATTGTTGCGGAGGGACCCTCTGCTGCGGATAATCGGACAGCACTCCCATTTTCAGGTCCTGCTGGGGATATGCTGGATGATGTTTTGGCAGTAAATGCGTTGACGCGTAGCGATATCTGGCTCACGAACATCATTAAATGTCGTGCCGCGAGTCGTAAAGGGGATGTGTTAAAGAACCGTCCACCGAAGGCATCAGAGATTAAGGCGTGTTCCAAATGGCTGGATGGTGAGCTGACTGTGATGCAACCCTCAGTCGTTCTCTGTATGGGCGCGCCTGCCGCGAAAGTGCTTATCCATCGTAGATTCCGCATTACAGAGGAACGGGGTGTCTGGTTTACGGATACCACGTATGCTCCCTTCGCAATGGCGACGTTTAACCCTGCGTATGTCCTACGGCAGGAGGGTGAGAATTTTACGGCACTCCGGCAAGTCCTTGTCGATGACATCGCCGAGGCGATGCGAAAGTTACAAGAGGCGGTCGAAATTCCACAGTTGACTCTTTTTTAATTAATAGGATAACGTGAGTTTGATAAATATTTGGGGTAGACGATCTCCTCTTAAAGTCCCCCTGATAAGGGGCGGGGAAGCCCACACGGGCTTCATACCGTTGATTCTTTAGGGGGTTAATTCCGTGAAAAAATGGCTCTTTTTTCTTAAATGTGCGTTTGTCTTGACTTCTCGGACTTTTTTCAAACTGGCGTTATATTATGAACGCAGCGGATGGTGAGCCTCGCCAATTGACAGATGAACTCTCTATGAATTGGGGCTCCGCATGGGTCCCTGAGCGCCGTGCTTTCCCTGTTCAGCCAAGTGCTGTGTTGCTGACGACCTTGTGGGGACGATTAAAGCAGGAATAATGTCCTCCAGGCGCGCCTCGGAGCGCGCCTATCGGAGATTATCTATCGTTTCTGCCTATCTGCTGTGTGTCCGTCCTAACTTAAGGTCCCCCCAATTTGTTGTAAGTTTACCTGCGGGTTCAACAGCGAGCGTGGCTTCTAATCCGTTTTCCATAAGCATCTGAATGTCTTCTACCTCCAGTGCGACATCGAAGAGTAGCATTTCATCGAACAGACCCTCCCACTCTCTGCCGCCACCGCTCCACGAACCGATCCGTCCGGGTCCAAATTCCCCGGCCAAGGGTCCCCAATTCCCCTCAGCGTCAAGTTCACCATCGAAGTAGACGCGAACGAATTTACCGGTCCTGCTATAAGCCACTGCGAGATGGAACCATTTATCCAGAATGCTTTTATCCGCCGTGAAATCCGATTCAGGCCATCCCGGGTGTCGCACTGGGTTGTTCGAGTGGATAGCCATCTCCATCTTGTTGTCTGGGCGGAATTGATAGTGGACGTATCCGGCAGCCCAACCATCACGGTTGAAGAAGCATCTCCAGAGTCCGACCCTACCTGTGGAATTGAACCATTTCATGAGTGTAAAATCATCAAGCGGTCCGATCGCTGGAACGGTGACCCAAGCGTCCTTACCATTGAGTTCAATGGCGTTGCCGAATTTACCCTTCACCCATTTCGCACCCCCGACAAGGTCGCCGTCGTTGCCATTGTCGGATGAATCTTTGGCGACTTTTCCACCTGTTTCATCAAACAACCACGCACCCACAATAGATCCCGGATCGATTTCAGCGTTGCAGAGGTGTGCGAACATGAAACCGACGATGATTAAGCTGATTGTCAAGCGAGCCATATCAATTCTCCTTTGTTCATGTGTTTATGGATTATTTGTCTCTGAAAACTGGGAAATTTCTGGGTAGATTTTATCACGAATCGTCAGAGAATTGAATATAATTTTGTTTATTTTCACTAAGAAGGCAGCGGATAGAATGAGGGGTTTGATGCCGAAGTAGGATCGGTAACGAACGGGTTACCTATCCTACTATTTTCTATCAATTCAAATTTGTCATATTCTGTGTATAGAAATTGAAAAAATTGGTTGACAAACATTTGAAGATATGTTATAATATTTAACGCGTGCGATATGATGATCAAATGATAAATGCGGAGAATACCCGCTACACAATCCCAACTGTGTATGGTTTACCTTAAATCTTTTGTCGGAAACGGCAAGGGCAATAGCAAAGGGACAAGGCGAGAGAAAGGAATAAGGCACAATTTATATTAGTAATAATATAGATTTTCCGTGTAAACGTCCGCCAAAGTTGACTATGGATAAGCGAAAGTTGAATAATTGTAAGCCTCTTTAAATTAAATACACAGCCTTTGATGTGATTTATCACTAAAGTGTAATGCCCAAGTCAAAATCTTATATTTATTTTGATAATCAAGTAAATCTGCGTTATGTTTACTTGGATTGGGATAACAGGCATAAGTCTGCGATGCAGAACATAGGGGTAAAGATTGATCCTAACGTCAATGTATCAAGTTATCATTTGGGAAATCATATAGAATCTAAGTTGACTCACGCAGTCAATAAGATTGAGGAAATCGGAAAAAGTAAAGAATTATGCACAGGTTTCATGCAAAATTCACAATAATTGATATATACTGAGGAAAACCCCGAAAAAGGGGTAATTCTCAGTATTTCAAATATGCATGTCAAGCAAACTGCATAATTTTAAAACGTGATCTATGACTACCATTTATCACGTTTTAAATTATGTATAACGCTTATTGATAATCCCGTCAAATTCTTTTCAAAGCCCGATTAGTGTCAATCCTTCAACATTTCATTCTGAAAAGACCTTTATATCATGATTAACAACTCATGTAAAGCAACCATAGCCAGCACAACAGATCGCACATTTTCTGTTGAAAATATCAGAAAATGTGAGAACTACGTTGAGACTATGCAGAAAAGACTTGACGAAGCGGTTGCCAATAACGATAAGAAGAAGATACGCACAATCTTTACAATTCTGGTAAAACGTTCTTTTGCGGTAAAAGTGCTTGCTGTGTGGAGAATAACATATCTCAACGAAGGCAAAAACACTGCTGGAGTTGACAGAGTAAAAATGCCACAAGCAAGCAGGGAACATCAGAATCTGATAAGATACAAACTTCTAAAAGAAATCAATATCAAATCAAAGCCTGATGCTATCAGACGGACTTATATTCCAAAATCAAATGGAAAGCAAAGACCGCTTGGTATACCAACCATGAAAGACCGAATCAATCAAGAAATTCTACGAATAGCATTAGATCCAATTGTTGAGTACCATCTTGACGAAGATAGTTACGGCTTTAGACCAAAACGAAGCTGTCAAGATGCAATGATGATGCTATACGTATGTTTGAATAGAAAAGATCGCAGACGCTATATTGTGGAAGGCGATATAAAGTCATGTTTTGACCACATATCACACGACCACATATTAAGAGTTTTACGGACTTGGGAAATTCCGATATACGCTATACGCATTATCAGAAAAATACTCACCTCAAAAATTGTTGATAGAAATAAAGTTATAGATAATACACAAGGCACACCACAAGGTGGAGTAATATCATCGATGTTGTCAAATGTGGCTTTATCTACTTTTGACTATTACATCAGACATCATACCGATAACATAATGGTAAGATATGCTGATGATTTTGTTATCCTGTGTAAATCCAAACAGATAGCAAAACAAGCCAAAATTGACATAGCGGAATTTCTATATAAAACAATAAATCTAACGCTATCCGAAGAAAAGACTCGTATAACTCACATCAAAGACGGCTTTGATTTTCTAGGATTTACGTTTAGGAAATATCCTAGACGCGGAATAACAAGCCCGAAAGATATAAGTGATTACATCATGCTGATAACACCGAGTAAAGAAAAGATCAAAAATTTGCGTGCCTCTATAAAAACAGTAGTCAAAAAGTCTATTGCTCTACCTCAAGAGCAACTTATAAAACTACTAAATCCTATCCTGAGAGGGTGGGGAAATTATTACAGATATACAAATAGTAAAGTCAGTTATAATAAAATTGACTACTACGTATACCACACACTTTTACGATGGGGCAGACGGAGACATAGTAAAAGCAATGATTGGATTATAGACAAATATTTTGCTAAAGACAAAAGAACATTTGGAAATAATCCAACTTTATCACGGCTATCAGATATACCGATACTTAATTATGTAAAGGTAAAGAAAGATGTAAGAGTCTATTGTAAAGATGATAGAGAATACTGGCAAAAACGCGATGAACGACTAATGAGTCAAAGATTTATGAAGTATAGAAAATCACTTTATAAAAAGCAAAAAGGGAAGTGCACCGAATGCAACTATCCTTTATTGCCACTTGATAAATTACAAGTCCATCACATATTACCAAAGGCAAAAGGCGGAACTAACAGCCATAGCAACCTAACGCTAATTCACGCTGAATGTCATTGGGAACTGCATAGTAAGCAATCGTATCTATCATAGAAAATCAATAACTTTCAACCGATACCAACCTAAAGGAAGGTATATTATGAAAGACAAAATAGTTTATCTTATTATCGGTATGCTAACAGCAACAATAATAATGCTAATAGCAGGTAAAACGGATAATCTAACAGCCGAAGGGCTTAATATAACGCCACAGAATACAACCGCATTTGACAATGTAGTTATAAAAGGCACTCTAGTCGTCGGTGAAGGTAAAAATCAAATCTTCCTACACAACGATAAAGATGGTAGCCATGTTATAATTTCGTCCCAAGATTCTGTTATTTCTATAACAGCGCATCCCGAAAAATCTAATATCTTAATAACCCCTGATATTTATGACAGTAGACAACACGGAATAAACCTAATAACAGGGAGAATAGATCCAAAATCTAATCGAGATACGTTTATTAGGATAAAAGATGTTAAAGGACAAAACACTATAGGATCACAGGATTAAGTAATCGGCAAAATTAATTTGTTTGGTTTTCTTTATTGATTATTGTATAAATATAACAACAATCGTATATCGTTATTGTTGACATGGAAAGCCGTGTGTCTGCGAAAGTAGCAAGCACGGTTTGGAGAGAGGGGCAAGGGAGTGATCCCTTGTTCCTACTCTACTAATTTCGCAAAAGTGCTTTGGCTTCAACTGAGTGCGATTTTAAGCGAACTCGTCTGGAATGGATGCATCTGTCTTGTTTGTGCAGCGCAGACGTTTAAATGCGAAAGATTTTGGTGACATTTATTTCAAATTAGGTTATAATCTTTTGCGGTTTACCTTACAGTTAATTCGGGGGCGTTGCGCGTAAGCGTTACCCTACAAGATCGGGGGTATAAGTGGTATCTCGACGTAAGTTTTTTAAATTTCTCGGCTGGGGGAATTTCGTTGCAGCATTGGGCTTGACCTTCGGCCCGGGATTGGTTCGGTATTTATATCCACGTGTGCTGTTTGAACCCTCCTCTGTTTTTAAAGCAGGATTCCCAGCAGAATATCCACCGGGCAGTGTTAGTGAAAAGTTCAAAAAAGAGCCGTTTGGTGTTTGGATTGTCCGGAAGCAAGACGGTGAGTTCTACGCGCTCTTAACCATTTGCACACACCTCGGATGCACGCCGCGCTGGCTCGGTTCAGAAAACAAATTCAAGTGCCCCTGTCACGGTAGCGGTTTTGACCGGGAAGGCATAAACTACGAAGGTCCTGCGCCGCGACCGCTCGAACGTGTTAAAATTACATTGGCAGAAGATGGTCAAATCGAAATCGACAAGGCTGTGAAGTTTTTAGGTGAAAAGGGGCAGTGGACCGACCCAGGCTCCTTTTTGAAGGTTTGAAGAAAGGAGAGCATTTGTGCCTGGCACTCGTCAGGTAGAAAAGGCGTTTCGGCGTTATACGGTGCCTAACTCCAAAGCCCATATCGCTAACGTCCACGTCGAAACTTGCTAACAAACGTATGAACGAAGAACGTAAAGGGCTCAAAGAAAAGATTACGAATTCCGACATTTGGCGCTCTATATTCCGCCACGGGTATGAAGACACCGGGCGCCGTTATACCTTACAGGTCCTCCAAAACGTCTGGCTGCATCTCCATCCTCCTCGGATTTCTCGGCACGCGCTGAACTTCCGATTCACATGGTGCATGGGCGGTATCACTTTCCTTATGTTTCTCGTGACAGCCGTCACCGGCGTTCTCCTGATGTTCTATTACCGACCCACAGCTGAATACGCTTTCCACGATGTCCAGTACCTTGAATTTGACATTCCGTTCGGGATGCTCCTGCGGAACATGCACCGCTGGGCGGCGCACGGGATGGTTATCTCTGTGATGCTCCACATGTTCAGGGTTTTCTTGACCGGTTCCTATAAGAAGCCTCGAGAATTCAACTGGGCAGTCGGGGTCATCTTGTTACTCGTGACATTTTTCCTGAGTTTCACGGGGTATCTATTGCCGTGGGATCAATTGGCTTTTTGGGCGGTGACGGTCGGAACGAACATGGCACGTGCAACACCGGTTTTGGGGCATGAGGGTCCATTTGCCCCGCAAGACATCACACAATCCAACGATGTCCGATTCGCACTGCTGGCGGGCACCATCGTAGGTCCCTCCACGTTATTGAGGTTCTATATTTTACACTGCGTTGCGGTGCCGCTGTTGGCAAGCGTCTTGATGGCTTTGCACTTCTGGCGGGTCCGTAAAGACGGTGGTATCTCTGGACCTCTATAGAGAAGGGTAGACGCGAGTCTTTTGTATAGGTCGGATCCGCACGAGCGAGGAATCTAATCTTCGGCGGAAGCACGCCATCACGATGATCGTGATCGCGTGACTTCGGAAAAGGAGCAGAAGAATATGGAGCATTTTATAGCACTGGTGACGAAGCCGGATAATGTCCCCATTGTTGCTATTCTCTTTTTGATACCTTATTTCATCTATCTTTCATACCGGCAGGCACGCCAGACTGATAAAACAGGTGTCCCTTCGGATGCCGCTCTTAACGATAAGGTTTACGTGTGGCCGTATCTGTGTCGGAATGAGTTTATTTGCGCTATTATCGTGATGCTCGTGCTCGGGGTATGGTCAATTATGATTGATGCCCCGCTTGAGGAACCCAGCGACCCGACGAAGACACCGAACCCTTCTAAAGCGCCCTGGTATTTCCTTGCGCTGCAGGAGATGCTCGTCTACTTCGATCCCTGGATTGCAGGTGTCGTGCTCCCAGGGTTGATCATTGCCGGTTTGATTGCGATCCCCTACATTGACATTAATCCCAAAGGTAAGGGGTATTACACAATAAAAGAACGTCCCTTCGCACTCGCCGTATTCTGTTTCGGATTTATCATTTTATGGATAGTTCTGATGGTGGTTGGGACCTTCCTGAGAGGTCCCGGATGGAACTTCTTCGCGCCATGGGAAGCGTGGGATCCACACCTTGTCGTTCCGCTGACAAATGTGAATTTGTCATATCTTTTCGGCATCCGCGACGCGGCTACTGCGAACTTTTTCGGGTTCGTGGTGGTTGCCGGTTATTTCGCAGTCGGTCCCGTTTTCTACTTATGGAAGCATAAAAGTAGCCGTTTTTTACAGGAACTCGGTCTTGTCCGGTATATCGTCGTCTCATTTCTGTTCTTAACGATGCTCGCATTGCCGATAAAGATGATTCTGCGCGTCGCTTTAAATGTGAAATACATCTGGGTGTCCCCGTGGTTCAACATCTAAGAATAACAGTGGGCAGTCAGGCTTTTTCGTTACACGCAGGCATCTGGTTGAGAATGACTCCTAAACCTAAATTGTAGCCTGCAACAATACGCAGAAATGCCCCGGGGAATGCCACACGGCATTCATACCGTTGATTCGCAAAAACACGCAGGCGGATATACGGAAAGACACGAGTATACACAAACCCGTTTTACCGAACCGCAAGGAAAATTAGAAAAAGGGAGAAAACTTCGTGAGGAGCAAAAAGGAAATTCCTGCTGAGAGTAAGTCGTATTCTGCTTTGTTCTTTATTTTATCCGGATTGTTAGGATTGGTGACGATATGGGGATTCTGGAGTGAGATGATTACTCGGCGTCCATGGAAGCAGATCCAGCAGCAATTTTATCAATATGAGTATGAAAAGACACACGCGGAATTAGAGAACGCAAAATTGGCGTTGCCTGAACTTCCTACACCTCAAGAGCCAGATGCCAAGGCACTCGCACAGTTAACGAAGGAGGTCAGGAACGCTCAAGTCGCCTTGGATGAAGCACTGCAGGAACGCAAATTCCGACAGAGCGAGTCGGATGCTATTAACTATAAATATCAGCACAGCCTCCACGAAGCGAAGGGGAAACGCAATGAGACTGTTGACAAATGGCAGAAGAAGTTAGCAGATTTCGAGTCCCAAATTGAAGGCGAACTCACTGAAGCCGTTTTGGAAGCGGAAGCAACCTTTGCAAGCGCGAACGTAGCTCTGGCGCAGTTTTATCAAGCCAATGGGGACGCACAAAGTGCTCTCAGTACCTACCTCATCGCCCAGAAGTATAATCCTACAGATACAGAGATCGCTACGGGAATCACCGCCGCACAAGCCTCTCTTGCGTCACTGCAAGCCGATAAAGCAAAACACGACGAAGTTGCGCTTCTCGAAGAGAAACTACATTCCGTCGGGGGTATCAAGCGAAACTTCTTGGGGAGTCTCTTAGAGAACCCTTTCCGTGAAACACGCACCATTGTTCAATACTATCTTGAAGACTTCAATCATACCGCAGACAGGTGTGCTACCTGCCATTTCTCCGCCGATAGAACCGGTTACGATCAATCCGCGCAAGAAATATTTGAAGTGGAAGGGGATGGCGAAAATCCTGTTGTACAGCGTCTCAAGCACGCAAGCGTCAAGGTCGGTAGTGAAAATGTTATAATTGATGGATTTGAAGCGGAAGCCGATGAATATACATTAGCGGAAAACGGGACGCTTACCTTCAGTGACGTGGATGTCTTCGGTGAAGTTGAAATCTCTTATGAGACCGGCTATCGTTCTGTCCTTCAAACGCATCCGCACCGCGATGTCCTTCTTGACAAACACCCTGTTGATAGATTTGGATGCACCCCGTGCCACGGTGGGCAAGCACAGGCACTCACAGCGAAATCCGCCCACGCCTTGACACATGCTGAATACTGGCTCACGCCTGTCCTCGGATTAGATGAGCATACCGGTAGAACGTCCGAAGAAACGAAAGGCTACATGGAATCTAACTGCCGCCGCTGCCACGACGGCGTGATGATGTTGGATTACGGTGTGAACCCTGAAACAGATGAACCGCAGGACTATGCCCCGAATTTGACGAAGGGATTGGCACTCTTTGAAGACCTTGGGTGTCACGGATGTCACGCTGTTGAAGGGTATAGCGCAATCGATAATATCGCCAAAGTTGGTCCCTCACTTGCGAAAATCGGCAGTAAGGTGAAAGATACGGCATGGCTTGAAAGTTGGATTAAGAAACCCGAAGCCTATCTCGCAAATACGACAATGCCGAATTTCTTCCCTGTTGATGGCATGACGCAGGTCGTCTATCTCAAAAACGGTGGAGTGCGCACCGGCGTTGTTACCAAAACTGACACTGGCATTGTCATTAAAACAGACGATGGTACAGAATATCCCTACCCTGACAGTTATGTCCTTCGCATTGTTGATGAGGTGAAATCTATCTCGGCTTACCTCGCCGCGATGCACGATGCCGATTTGGACGCATCCAGTTCCAATTATTCCACAGCCGAAAGGGCTATTAAGGCAGGCGAGGAGACCGTCAAAACCGTTGGCTGCCTCACATGTCATGCTGTTGATGGTTTAGGGAGTGATTTTGCCCCGGCACTCGACAGTGTTGGCGCAAAAGTTACAGCGAATTATCTCCGCCAGTGGATTGAGGATCCAAAAGCTTATGATCCGGATACAAGTATGCCGAGTTTGCGGTTAAGTGCCCGCGAACTTGACAACGTCGTCGCCTATCTGATGAGTCTGCAACAAGCAACGACAGACGTGGCTACGGACTCCATCGGTGAAGTAGATGTCGCTGAAGGTGAAGCACTCGTCAGGACTTACGGATGTTTCGGGTGTCACGAGATTCCCGGTTTTGAAAATGAGTCAAAGGTCGGTGCGGATCTCGGCGAGTTCGGCGCGAAATTGGCTGATGAACTTGACTTTGGCGATACAGTTGGCGTTGAACACAGTTGGACGGGATGGACGGTCGGTAAAGTTACCGATCCACGACGTTATCAAACCCGACGGATTGTTTCTCGGATGCCGGTCTTCCAGATTAGCGATGAAGACGCGAGAGCGATCGCCGTGCTCTTGAAGAGTTTCCAACCCGAGCAGTATCCGCTGAGTTATATCCATAACCGATCCGAGAAATTGAACGACATTGATGCAGGTAGGCGATTGGTGAAAAAGTATAACTGCACGGGATGTCACGAGATTGAAGGCGCGGGCGGCGATTATCAGGAGGTTATCATCGCACACGAAGGATTGAGTGAGATGGTTGCCAAACAGGTTGCACCGCCACCCTTGAAAGCGGAAGGCGCGCGAGTGTATCCAGACTGGTTATTTACGTTCCTCAAAGAACCCTCAGACATCCGATACGGACTCAAGGTCCGGATGCCGACGTTCGAGTTATCTGATGACGAAGCGACAACGCTGGTTAAATACTTCTCCGCTCTTGATGATGAACCGTTCCCTTATGAGACGCTTGAAACGCCAACACCGACGCGTGCTGAATTGCGAGTCGGTAAGCAGATTTTTGACGCACTGCAGTGTATCTCCTGCCACCCTTCACAGGGCGAAATTATTCCTGAAGGGAGCGACAAGGCAGGACGCCCCGATCTTGCGTTGGCGAAAGAACGGCTCAAGGCGGATTGGCTCATTGATTGGATGAAGGATCCGCAGTCGTTCCAACCCGGAACAGCGATGCCGCAAGCATGGCCCCTCGTTGGTGGACAACACATGCCACTCGACGGCTATGCTGATAATGATGCTGAAAAACAGATTCGGCTCGTCCGAGATTACCTCATCTCCTTGGGACGCTGATCTTTATTGTTCAGAGTCTGAAGATCGTTTCGATCCCATAAATTAAAGATATGAGACACCTTGCGGTCATTATCGTCATGATTATGGTATGGCTCAACGGCTTAATCTGGTTGGCTAAGCAGGTTGATCCGAGTACGAAGTATCAGTCAGAGGTTGAATACAAATACGCTCGATATTGCGCGGGATGCCACGGCAATAATGGAGAGGGCAATGGACGCATCGGACGTTTCAAAAAGTTGGATCCCGCAGACCTGACAGACAGCGGTCTTTGGGATATGCACAGCGACGAACAATTGCTGGAGAGCATCAATGCCGGAAAGGACGATATGCCGGCGTTCTATTATTACCTCAGTGATGAGGAGCAACGGGAAATACTCGCCTATATCAAGGAGATGTTTCGTCCGTAACTTGAAAACATCTTTTTAAGAAACTTCGTTCGAATTTTCAGTCTTTTTGTTTGCATTTTGAAATTCTGTGGTGTTAATATATTACTGAACAAATTTAAAACATATAAGGAGAAATCAAATTATGAAAGTTTTCGTCTCCCTGCTTGTTGGCACGATGCTTGCAAGTGCTGCGTTTGCAGGGACCATCACCGGCACTGTAATGTATGAGGGCGACGCACCCGCGCGTCCTGCCTTGACGGCTACCAAAGATCAACATTGCATTGACGCTGTAACAGGCACGAAATCCGAGGCACTCGTTGTCTCAAAAGGGAAGGGCATCAAAAACGTCGTTATTTACGCCCGCGTCCGTGGCGCGAAACCTGTCCTCCCGGATAAGAACCCAGTGATGGACCAGAAGGCATGCGCTTACTACCCGCACGTCCTCGCAGTTGTTGCTGGTTCTACTGTTGATATTACCTCCAGTGATCCGATCGCACACAACGTCCACTCTCACGCGAAGAAAAACGACGCGATAAACTATCAGATTCCACAGCCCGGCAAGGTCATCCCGCACAAAATCGCCAAGGCTGAGGAAATTAAGTTCACCTGCGATATTCACGCATGGATGACGGGTTACATCGTCGCTGTTCCTAACAATTTTTTCACGGTTACGGGTTACAAAAATGCTGATGGCACATGGATTAGTTCCGATGACTATGAAAAATCCGCGGATACAGGAAGTTATTCAATCGCTGAAGTGCCAGCCGGTAGAGCCCGTGTCGTCGCATGGCATGAAGAGCTCGGTTCCGCAAACAAAACCGTTGAGGTGCCAGCGAGTGGCGATATTGCTGTAAATTTCACAAGTGCTGACTTCAAGAAACGCTCAAAATAATCTTTTAAATGATTAAGTCTGGGCTGCTGCGTCCGTTGTCCTTGCAGTATTCCAATCGTTAATAAGCCTCTCATAATCTCAAGTAGGTTTCTTAACAATTTTAGATCGATGCCGACAACGGAGGCATCGCTCAGAAGCACATAGTTAAAAAAATGTCTAAAAAGAGACTCTATCTCATACTTGGCTGTGTATTCATCGCATATACCGTGCTACTAACCGTTGCACCGGCGTTTGCACAAGACGCGACCGAAGCGGAATATCGCGCCTTCCCGAAGATCGGCAGCCGAAATGCAGCATGGATCGCTGCCCAACTTCACCTATTGTTCGGATCTTTTATCCTCGGTGTCCCGATGTTTGCCGTAATCATCGAATTTATCGGCTGGAAGACGAAGGACATGCGATATGATCGGATGGCGCAGGAGTTTATCAAACTCTGTATGGGCGCGTTTTCAACGACAGCCTTGCTCGGTGGCGTTCTCGTCTTCATCCTCATCTGGTGTTATCCGAAAGTCATGACGAAACTCAGTGGGATATTCGGACCGACGATGATTTTCTACGTCATCCTGTTCTTCGGCGAAACCTTTACGCTTTACCTTTACTCCTATGGATGGGATAAGATGCAGGGACGCCATAAGGGATGGCATCTCTTCCTCGGCGTGCTTCTGAATGTATTCGGCACTGCGATTATGTTCGTTTCTAACGCATGGTTGAGTTACCAAACCAGTCCGGCAACCCAATACGGTGTCCTCTCTGAAGGCAGACGAAAATCTTGGATTGAGGAGAAATTGGGAGCAGATCCAGCACTCACGCCTGAGACCGCTATGGAAGGTGTTACAAGCCATACGATGGTGCCGCTCCACAACGAGACGACCGGCGAGTTCATGGGAACCGTTTGGGACGCCGTCAACAACTTTACATGGATGCCGGTTAACATCCATCGCCTCGTGGGTAACATTGCCTTCGGAGGCTCGATTGTTGCGGCTTATGCGGCGTTCCGATTCCTCGTCGCGAAGACGAAAGAGGACAAAGCGCATTACGATTGGATGGGCTATACCGGAAACTTCATCGCACTCTGTGGACTGATACCCCTGCCTTTCCTCGGTTATTGGCTCGGTAGAGAAATCTACATGTTCAACAACACGATGGGCATTAACATGATGGGTAGCCTCTTTTCCTGGCTGTTTATCATTCAGGCAGTTATGATTGGTGTCCTGTTTATTGGCGCGAACTACTACCTCTGGTCAGGCATGGGGCGGATTGAAGGGGCGGAGATCTATGCACGATACCGCCCGTATATGATTACCGTTATCATTATTTGTGTCGCAATCTGGATGACCCCGCGGACGCTCTCTAAGATTTCAACTGCCAGTGAACTGAGCGCGATGGGCGGGGCAAACCACCCACACCTCGGATTGTTCGGCTTGATGACTGCCAAAAATACGGCAGTTAACATCATCATTCTCACGACCTTCTTGAGTTTCCTATTTTATCGGCGTTCAGGCAAGACACCTACGGCGAGTTGGAAAAAAATTGGCAACATTGGTATCTCCGCTGTCTTCTTCCTCGCGACCGTCTCCATCGTGGTTATCGGCATCGTTGGGTTTACCGTCCCGACAGATTTACGGGTCAATATCCTGACGCCGTATCAGGTCCTGGTTGCACTCGCGGTCATGGCAATCGTCACAATCGTTGATATTTTTATGTACCGCAAGGCGACAACATCTGGCACTATCAAATGGGGAGAGATGACGGATCGCTCACAATACGTGTTAATTCTCGTGGCAATTACGTTCACTTCTTTGATGGGACTGATGGGATACGCACGCTCAGGGTTGCGAGAGGCGTGGCATATCTTCGGTGTGATGCAAGATACATCTCCGGATGCCTTTACGCCGCTTCTCAGTGAGGCGGTGAACATGGTCGCAATCATCATGGTAGCCTTCTTCGCGCTCGTCGGATTTATTTTCTGGCTCGGTTTGTGGGGCGAAAAGAAGAAGGAAGAGAAGGCAGCTACCCCCGAAGCCACTGTTACTGCTGAAGGTGATGATTAGCGTCAGAACCGAAATCATCCCTTAATCAGAAGCCCGCTCGTAATGAAATAGAGAGCGGAGTTGAGAACGGAAACGTTAAATTTCAAACCCACGTCATTTAAGCGCAAGGAATAATTAAAAAATGTCAAGGGATACGCTGATAAAAATCGCGAGTCTCATCTTAATGGTGGTGAGTTTCATCGCCTATATTGCCGGGGCATCGGCGTTTCCGGTCGCCTCAGAGAACTTGTTACCGTGGTCGGTTTGGTTTCTCATTTCGGTGATTGTAAATATCGTTTTGTGGTCGAACGTCATGAAGTTGTTGACGTTTTCGCTTGCCGTGATATGGTTTTACGCCTTCGTCGCGGGGCTGGTCCCGGAAAGTTCCACAGCGGTGAATCTGACATCACTGGATTGGAGCGACCCAGACGCAGTCGCTGAGCAAGGTGCCTTGGTGTTTAATGGAAAGGGGCAGTGTGCCGCATGTCATACCGTTGATCCATCGGCACCACCAGGAAGGTGTCCGGATCTCACAGACATCGGCATTAACGCCGCCAGTCGCGTCCCAGGCACGGATGCCAAAACCTATCTCATCGAATCGCTTTATGAACCTCACAAATATCTTGTGCCCGGATACGGCAAAATTATGCCAGAGATTTGGAAGCCACCCATCGCTCTCTCTAAATTAGAGATTGAGGCAGTTATCGCTTACCTCCAGAGCCTCGGTGGTGAGATTGACCCAACACCCTTTGATGAACCGATAGATCGGGCGGATGCGGGGACAATCGCTGCAGCACTTCCACCCCTGCTGACGGGGGATCCCGAACTCGGCAAAAAGGTATTTGTGACTGCGGCGTGTATCTCGTGCCACGCTGTGACGGGTATAGAAAGTCCAGCTGCAGGTGAGACTACAGATTTTGAAGTCGTCACTGCACCCGACCTCTCTGAAATTGCCGCCTTTAACGACATGCGGTATCTTGAGGAGTCGGTCTTGGTGCCCGGCGCACAAATCGTAAGCGGTTACGGTGCCGTTATCGTCCGTGCGAACGGAACAACCTATCAAGGCACCCTTGTCTCGCAGGACACAGAACGGATTGTCGTCCGAACCAAAACGGCGGATGGTGTTGAAGAGGAGCATACCCTTTTATTGACCGAACTCGACGATGAGCCGATTGAAGAACTGAGCAACCTGCAAGCGAGAGGTTATTTTACGTTGACACTAACGCCTACGGATTCAGATGCCCCCGTAAGCGGGGAAATCGTTTCGGAAACCGATGACACCGTGACGCTTAAGATCGGTGGCGAGGATCGGTCCTTTTCCAAGACAGACGTGAAAAGCCAGATGACGGTTATCACTTTTGATGGCGATGAAATTGTTGGCGACTACGTTTCAGGCTCCATGGATGACGACGAAATCGTCCTCATCGTTGACGGGAGTGAAGAAATCTTTGATACATTTGATCTTGAGGAAGCGACCTTTACCCGTGCCTCCGGAAAGAAATTGCTGGTTACATCGCCGATGCCCGAAAATTTCCCACTACTGTTATCGGTATCGGATATGAGCAATTTGCTCTCCTTCTTAAGCACACTCACTGGCGCGACAGCGGAAGCAGCACCAGCAGAGACAGATGACGCTTCCGCCGAATAATTTTAATCTATTGTTTCTGGGCTGCTGCGTCCGTTGTCCTTGCAGATACTGAATCGTTAAAAAAACATTTCATAGCCTAAAAAAGGTGCTTTATCAACTTTAGATCGGGGTTGACAACGGAAACCCCGACCCGAAGCACATAGTTAAAAAAATGAAAAAGCTGTCACTCTTCACAATATGTCTCATAGTTCTGGTAGGTTCTTGGGTAGTCCTGCGGTTTGCCATTGGTGGCATCGTCTCAGTGCCGATACCGGGCAGCGTGATTGCGATGTATATGGGGTTGATTATAATCGCGATCTTGGTGCATATTTCCGTTGAGGATTCACTCTTTCGGGAATTTTTGCGCCCTATCCGTGAAACGCTCGTTGAGGACAAACGTCGAGTCCGCCGCCGCGTTATCGCGGTGTTAATCCCGTTGTTCCTGCTCGGTTATACCTATTCGATTATCGCCCAGCGCGCGAATCCTCCTGGAAGCCCGCGTGATGCACACCCATCGCCGCCGCTTGAATTAACCTATAAAGATGAGGTTATCGGCACGATGCAAGATGTCGTGAATCCGTTCCGGCATTATGAAAAAGATGATCCGGAGGCGTTCAAAGCGCATGTTGAGAACGGCAGGCGCGTCTACTACCAAAACTGCTTTTACTGCCATGGGGATCACCTGGATGGGCAGGGGCATTTCGCACCGCACCTCCAACCGCTTCCTGCTAATTTCCAAGATCCGGGGATTATTCCTAACTTCCAAGAGTCTTTCTTTTTTTGGCGGATCGCAAAGGGGGGACCGGGATTACCGGCAGCTGGCACACCTTGGGATTCGGCGATGCCTATCTGGGAGAACTACTTGACAAAAGACGAAATTTGGGACGTGATTCTCTTTCTATCCGAATACACCGGCTATCAGCCACGAACCTTTGGGGAGGCACACTAAAGATGAAAACCAGAAATGTAACTCTCCTGATGCTGGTCTTGGGATTGCTGTGTGCTGTTATGTCAGCGCACGCTCAGAATGCTCCAGAGGCTTCTGAGAAAGGGAAAGAGGTATATGACGAGAGCTGCGCCCACTGCCACGGCACCGAAGGACGAGGTGACGGTTCTGCCGCTGAAAATCTCCTGCCGAGACCGAGGGATTTCACACGCGGTTTGTATAAGATTCGATCTACAGAGAGCGGGCAACTCCCGACGGATCAAGACCTCTTTGACATTATTACCATAGGGATGCCCGGATCGTCAATGCCCGGTTGGGAAACCTCCCTAAGTGCCGACGAGCGTTGGGAAGTTGTGGCATATATCAAAACCTTTTACGATGGGTTTAAAGAGGGGGAAGCACCCCGGGAAATCGGTCTGGACGGTAAAATCTCTTACGCTGAGCAGAGCGTGGAAATTGGAAAGGGACTTTATGTTGAACTCGGTTGTGTGGAATGCCACGGTAATGTTGGACGGGGTGATGGCACGTCCGCACCTACGTTGACGGATGAATGGGGGTTCCAGACGTGGCCCGCGAATCTGGCACAAAGTTGGAATTTCCGAGGGGGCGCTGACACTGAAGCCATTTTCAAACGATTCATCGGCGGAATCGCAGGTTCACCCATGCCAGCATTTGAAGGTGATAGTTTCCTGCATTTCGGATTGACGGTGGAAGAATCCAAACGGCTCACCGAATTGGAAAACAAAGATGAACTGACAGAGGCAGAGGAAGCGGAATCCGAGAAGTTTTACGAGAAAATGGATGTCGCTGTTGACCTCGCACTCAATCGAACAGAAGGCATAGAACTGACCGCGGCTGAGCAGCAGACATACGATGACGCGATGCAGGTCGTCTATGAAAAGAGTTGGCATTTAGCGAACTACGTTAAATCTCTCGCGCCTGAAAAACGTCCGGAACCTGCGATCGGAAAAAACGTCCTCCGCTCACAATACATTCAAGACGCGCTACCCGGAATAGAGGATGCCGTGTGGGAAACGCTTCAAGCCAGGCACTTTCCTCTCGTTGGACAGGTCGTCATTGAACCTCGACAGTTCAATCCAACAATTGATTCTGTGGACGTCAAATCGTTTTATAACGACACGGAAGTGGTGTTCCTCTTCACGTGGGATGATCGGACACACACGACTGGCGACGACACCGACGAGACGACTGGGAAACCCCTTGAGGACGCGTTGGCGATTCAATTTCCGGTGAAGGTGCCACAAGGTCCGACCGCACCGAAGCCTTATTTCTTATGGGGCGGTAGGTTACCCGTCTATCTCTGGCACTGGAAAGCCTCCACCCCGGAGCAGGTAACCGAGCTTACCGCTAAGGGAATCAACGCTGCCGAAGTTCAGGAAGCACAAGGGGCGTTACAAGTGCAGGGTGTTTACACAGATGGACAGTACAAATTGTGGGTAAAACGTGCCTTGAAGACCGATGACAAAAAGGACTTGCAACTTGACCCGGGGGTCTTTGTGCCTATCGCCTTCTCCGCATGGGATGGCGCGAACGGCGATGTTGATGCGAAACGGGTCGTCTCCAGTTGGTATACTTTTGTACTTGAACCCGTTCCGTCTTCAAGACGGTTCGTTTATCCGCCTTTGATTGCGATTCTCTCTCTCGGCTTGCTCTTCGGTTTACGGGCAGCCGTTCAACGGAGAAATTCAGTTTCCTAATTATTGGGCGTTTGCGCTGCCTTCCACTGTGTTTCAGGCAGGCTTTCGGTCAACTCACGCCTCATACTTAACCAAAAAACATCGCGAAACGTAGTGGAGCGATGCCCAGATTCCAATAGTTGAAAAAAGGAGAAAAAATGAAAACCTATTTCTTGGCAAGTCTTGCTATCCTTCTCGCGTGCTGTTATGTCGGTAGTGCTTTTGCGGCTGACAGTGGTGCAGGCGAAGTGGAAATGTTAGTATTTCCTGATGCCTATAGTGCTGGAAGCGTCAGCAATGGCGGCACAATTAACGGCGTTGTGAAGTTTGAGGGAGACATGCCTGAAATGAAAGCATTGGAAATCACAAAAGATCAAGCAGTTTGTGGTGCTACCGAAAAGTACGATGAATCGGTCGTCGTCGGTGAAGGCAACGCTTTAAAAAATACCATTGTTTACCTCATCGACGTTTCAAAAGGCAAAGATTTTGACAAAGCCACCAAACTGGAAATGGATCAGAAAGGCTGCAAGTTCACGCCGCATGTCCAAATTGTTCCAGTCGGTACTCGGTTGACGATGCTCAATACCGATAAAGTTAATCACAACGTTCATATCTTCAGTAGTATCAACAAGCCGGTTAACAAACAGCAGACGAAAAACCGCAGGAAAATGCCCCTTGCTGGTGTAAAAAAGGCGGAAGGACCCGTCTCGGTAAAGTGTGACATTCACGGATGGATGTCCGCTTGGATCGCTTACGTCCCGCATCCCTATTTTGCTGTAACGAATGAAAAGGGTGAATTCACACTTGAAGATGTCCCAGCGGGTACCTATAAACTCGGTTATTGGCATGAAGCGTGTGGCACGAACAGCGGTTCTCCCGCTTCTGTTACTGTAGAAGCCGGTGGTAGTGTAACACAAGATTTCACACTGAAACTGAAGTGATTGACGTAGAAAATCTCTCGCATTCATATCAGGAACGACGCGCCCTTGACAATGTCAGTTTTAGCGTCTCATGCGGCGAGATTTTCGGGCTCCTCGGACCAAACGGGAGTGGAAAAACGACCCTTTTTAAGATTTTGTCCACCCTGATGCCGATAACTTCCGGTCGTGTGCGTATCTTCGGACATGACGTAGCTGCTGAGGTGAAGGCGGTTCGGGATCTCTTAGGTGTGGTTTTTCAACACCCAGGACTCGATGGCAAGCTTACCGTCGTTGAGAATTTACGGCACCACGGACACCTATATGGGCTTGCTGGTAAAACACTGCGTCACCGGACCTCGGAACTCCTCGAACGTTTTGGAGTCGCCGATAGAGCAAAAGAGCCTGTTGAACGCTTATCAGGGGGGTTACAAAGACGCGTTGAAATCGCGAAAGCGATGCTCCATTCCCCGCGTGTTCTACTCCTTGACGAACCGACAAGTGGATTGGATGTCGCTGCGCGCCGGCAGTTCAACGATGCTCTCAGTGCCCTCGCGCATACAGAAAATATCCTCGTTCTGCTAACGACGCATCTCCTTGATGATGCGGAGGCGTGCAACAGGGTCGGTATTCTGGATGCAGGTAGGCTCGTCGCCCTCGGACCTCCTGACGAACTCAAGGCGCACGTCGGTGGTGATGTTGTTCTCATAGAGTGCGTGGACACTGAAGTCCTCCGCACCGGGATTGTTGAGAATTTCGGTATTTCACCAGTGCTAACCGATAATCACCTTCGGGTTGAATGTGAACACGGACATGAGTTCGTCCGAGATTTAGTTGCCGCCTTTCCAGATGAGGTCCAATCGGTTCGATTTGGGAAACCGACGCTGGAAGATGTGTTCATAAAATTGACGGGTAATTTAATTTTACCTTGCGGTTCGTTCAGGTGAATTTGACGCATAAGGGGTTTTCCGTAGTCCTGCCTGCGCCCGGTGAAGCCCACACGCGGCTTCATACCGTTGATTCTGTTGCAGGCTACTGTCTAGGGTAAACTCAAGTGCATAGCCCGTAAGCGTAGCGGAGGGCGGATATACGGAGCGGCGCGTCATTACCGAACCGATAGGAAAAATTAAAATAATGCCGATTGCAACGATATGGTGGCGTGAAATCATCAGATTTTATCGCCAGCGGAGTCGACTCTTCAGTGCTATCGCGCAACCGTTAGTATTTTGGTTGCTCATCGGAAGCGGCTTGAGTGCCTCTTTTCAGCCCTCGGGTGAAACCGGCGAGATGAGTTATATTGCGTACTTTTATCCCGGCATTGTCGTTTTGGTCTTGCTTTTTACGTCCATTTTCGCTACAATTTCTGTCGTGAATGACCGACGTGAAGGTTTTTTGCAAGGTGTCCTCGTAGCTCCCGTGCCAAGATGGCAGGTTGTGCTCGCACAGGCGTTAGGTGGCACGACATTGGCACTCTTGCAGGGTGTTCTGTTGCTACTTCTCGCACCGATAACCGGCATCCGATTGGGTGCGGCGTCGCTCTTTGCTACGCTCGGTGTAATGACACTTTTGGCGTTTGGTTTGACAAACCTCGGACTCCTCATCGCATGGCGGATGGAATCAACGCAAGGGTTTCATGCGATTATGAACCTCCTGCTGATTCCGATATGGTTACTCTCTGGCGCGTTTTTCCCGAGTACGGGCGTGCCCGGTTGGTTAGAATGGACAATGAGATTCAATCCGTTAACGTATGGGCTTGCCGCTTTTCGGCAGAGCCTCTACCTTGACACCCCCGCGAAGGCAATTGGAGAGGGATCGGCGTGGACCCTCTCTTTGCTGATTACCGGTCTGTTTTGTGTTTTGACGTATTTAGGGGCAACGCTCACCGCGTCTGCACAGGCAAATTAATATAACCCTTAAAAGGAGAATTTAATGCTTCAATGGCTCCCAGAGAACGTATCAACGTTCGGGCAAGGCGTTGATAACCTCTTTTACGGTATTTACTATCTTACCCTTGTTGTGTTCATCCTTGTGATGGGAACCCTTATCGTTTTCCTGATTAAATATCGCCATCAGGAAGGAAAAAGGGCAGCTTACATTGAAGGTAGCACAACGTTGGAAATTGTCTGGACCGCTGCTACGACGGTGATTGTCTTCGGACTCGCGATGCTCAGTTACCCGCAGTGGAATAATATTAAGTCGCCAACACAATTTCCTGATAATCCAGATGTCGTCGTCCAGGTCAGTGGAAAACAGTTTAACTGGGATATGACCTACCCCGGACCCGATAACGAGTTGGGAACGGATGATGACCTGAAATTGGAAAACGAATTGCATGTGCCGGTCAACGCGGTCGTGCATATCCGATTAACCTCTGAGGATGTCATCCACAGTTTTTTTGTGCCGCAATTGCGACTGAAACAGGATAGTTTGCCCAACCGATTTATCAACGTCTGGTTTGAGGCAACAAAAGCAGGTCGTTATGAGATTCCGTGCGCCGAATTGTGTGGATTTGGACACTCCGGGATGCTCGGGTATCTCAATGTGCATACGCAGGAAAACTACGATGCCTGGGTGCAAGAAAGATGGCCGTAAAGGAGGAGAATAACGATGCACGATAACGAACATGCGTCACATCATCACGAAGAAAGTTTTATTAGCAAATATATCTTTTCGCTCGACCACAAGATGATCGGCAAGCAGTTCCTGATCTACGGACTGATTATGTTTTTCCTCGGTGGCGGGCTTGCACTTCTCTTTAGATGGCAACTCGCCTATCCCGAAAAACCGTTACCCATCATCGGGGCATCGGAACAATATATGGAAGAGGGTGAAGTCGTCACCGGTGCTGACAGGATGTGGGAGAGTATTTACGAATCCGAGAAAGAAGAGTGGCTTGAGGTAAACATGCCCAACGGCGTCGTCGAACCGGCATTTTACAATATGCTGTTTACGATGCATGCCACCATTATGGTGTTCTTCGTCGTGGTTCCGATCTTGGTAGGGGCTTTCGGAAATTTCCTGATTCCGTTGATGATTGGCACACGGGATATGGCGTTTCCTATCCTCAATATGCTTTCCTTTTGGTTGGCTGTCCTTGCGGCAATTATTATGGTCGTCGGCTTCTTTGTACCCGGTGGACACGCTGCAGCCGGATGGACAGGCTACGCACCGCTCTCCTCTGACCCGCAGTGGACAGGGGTTGACTGGGGACAGAACCTCTGGGCGATTAGCCTGCTCATTCAAGGGTTCTCCTCACTGGTCGGGTCTATTAACTACATTACGACGATTATCAATATGCGCGCACCCGGAATGACGTTCTTCCGACTCCCGTTGGTCATCTGGTCGCTTTTCATCGTCGCGATCCTGTTGCTACTCGCATTCCCTGTGCTGTCCTCAGCACTCGCACTGCTCATCTTTGATAGGCTTGCGGGAACAACGTTCTTTACTGCGACTGCAGAAGGCGGCGGCGACCCGCTCTTGTGGCAGCACCTTTTCTGGTTCTTCGGACACCCGGAGGTCTATATCCTTATCTTACCCGGCATGGGGATCGCTTCCGAATTGATTGCTGTCTTCTCACGGAAACCGATCTTCGGATATCGTTCCATGGTCTACGCAATGATCGCCATCGCGTTTCTGGGATGGATTGTTTGGGGACACCACATGTTCCAGAGTGGTATGCGACCCGGACTCGGCTCTGTGTTCATGACGACAACGATGCTCATTGCGGTGCCGTCAGCCATCAAGACATTTAACTGGCTCGGCACAATGTTCCGAGGGGCAATCAAATTCACGGCACCGATGCTCCACGGTATTGCCTTCGTCTCAATGTTTGTGATTGGCGGATTGAGCGGTATCTATATGGCAAATACGCCGGTTGACATCTTCATCCACGATACCTACTACATTGTCGCACACATTCACTATGTCGTGTTCGGTGGAAGTCTGTTCGCTATTTTCGGGGGCATTATTTTCTGGTTCCCGAAGATGTACGGACGCTATATGAACGATGTACTCTCCAAAATCCATTTTTGGTTGACGTTCATTGCATTTAACTGTACCTTCTTCCCGATGCATATTCTCGGCGTGGGTGGACACATGCGACGTATCTCCAACCCGATGCAGTATGAATTCCTACAAACGTTTGAGGGCATGAACATCTTTATCACGATGAGTGCGTTTACCCTTGGGTTTGCACAGTTGATACTGGTCTTTAACTTCTTCTGGAGCATGTATCGAGGAAAGGTTGCCGAACAGAATCCGTGGCAGGTGACTACCTTGGAGTGGGAGGCACCCACACCTGTGCCACACGGCAATTTCAGTCAAATTCCGACTGTCTACCGGGGTCCCTATGAATATAGTGTTCCCGGTGAAGAGGATGATTGGACCCCGCAAGCGCAGCCTGAGCATGCCCCCGCAACAAGCGGTGACTAATTTTCTAATATAGGCATGGACGAAAAAATGAATTATAGCCCATGGCTGCACAGAATGGCGCGTCTCACCGCAGGCGCGACGTTCTTATTGATTGTCATCGGCGGGATTGTCACGAGTACAGAATCCGGATTAGCGGTGCCTGATTGGCCGACGACCTTTGGGTATAATATGTTCCTCTATCCACTCTCAGAAATGGTAGGAGGCATCTTATACGAACATAGTCATCGGCTTATGGGCTCCCTCGTTGGACTTTTGACAGTCGGTCTCTTTGTTGCCCTTTTGGTGAGAGATTCACGCAAATGGCTGAAATGGCTTGGGCTTGCCGCACTTGTCGCTGTCATTGTGCAAGGCGTGCTCGGTGGACTTCGGGTCACGCAGATTAATCGCAACTTCGCCATAGTGCATGCATGCCTCGCACAAGCGTTCTTTGCCCTGCTCTGTGGAATCGCTTGGTTCACCTCTCGCGATTGGCGGCGGGACACAGGGGAACCTCTCATTGAGGCAGCACAGAAATTGCGGCGGTTAAGCCTAATTACGACGTGTCTCATTTATATGCAGCTCATCTTTGGCGCGATTTTGCGGCATACAGGAAGCAGACTTGACGCACATCTTCTCTTCGCTTTCTTGGTTGCGCTGCATATCTTTTTGTTGGCAAGGCGTATGCTTAGCGTGGACAGTGAGACACAGAGGATTGGGCAATCGCTGTCGATATTGTTGCTGGGTTTGCTTGTTATTCAGTTGATGCTCGGCACTGGAGCGTTTTTCGCGAAACTTACTGCCTTCGGAGAAACGTTCGCAACCGCACTCACGGTCACGATCACAACTGCGCATGTCGCAGTCGGTGCCCTCATGTTGGTGAGCAGTTTTGTGCTTACCTTAAAAATCTACCGAATAGCGCAAGCCTCTATAGGCTTGGCGGGAGAATGATGCATCGGTAGGTGTCGGTGCTCCCGCGAGTGATGTGCTGGTCCCAGAATGAGACAAGTATAAGGAAAAATTAAAGAATGCGTTCAACAACGGTAACGTTACCAGACAATACAGATACAGTGAATCCGCCATTAAAGCAGGTGACTTTTGTGCATCGCATCGCTGACTTTATCGAACTCGTCAAACCGAGATTGGTGGTGATGATACTCATCACGACTGCTGCGGGCTTCTATCTCGGGGCACAACAGACAGTAGATTGGCTCCGATGCCTGCATACACTCGTTGGTGCAGGATTGACAGCGGCGGGTGTCTTGGGACTCAACCAATATCTTGAACGCGATGTAGACGCACAGATGAAACGGACGCAAGAGAGACCGCTCCCCGGTGGTAGAATGCATCCGCTGACAGCACTGCTTATCGGCTCTATCCTCACGGGTGCTGGGATGCTTTATCTGACAATATCGGTCAATATGTTGAGTGGTTTTGTCATTTCGCTGATAGTCGTGAGTTATCTTTTTCTCTATACACCCCTGAAGCGGAAAACCTCACTGTGTACGCTTATCGGCGCTGTGCCCGGCGCGCTCCCGCCTGTCGTCGGATGGGTTGCCGCACGAGGATCGCTAACGGGTGAGGCGTGGGTGCTGTTTACGATACTCTTTTTGTGGCAGATACCGCACTCTCTCGCAATCGCCTACATCTATCGCGAAGACTACGCAAATGCGGGATTCCGTTTGTTGCCGGTTATTCATCCGGATGGGACGAGTACGTGTCGTCAAATTGTGGTTAACTGTGTTGCACTCCTCGGCATAGGTTTGCTACCGACGTTATACAACATCGCCGGTAGCGTCTATTTCTTCATAGCATTGCTATCAGGGGTAGGGTTTCTGGCGGTTGGTATCTATTTAGCACGCACACGCTCCGTAAAAGCCGCACGCTATCTGTTATATGCCTCGCTGCTCTATCTGCCGTTGGTGTTTGTGACGATGGCGTTGGACAAGGTTTAGCGTTTAACCAACCGCAAGGAAAATTAGAAAAATGGCACTCTTTGAACTCCTCTTCTCGTTCAGCGGTCGGATTAATCGGGAGAAATGGTGGCTGACGCAGTTGCTGATATTCGGTGTTTTTATTATCGTTCGTGGAATTGTTGGACTTCTCGAAATTGAGGATACAGATTCTATGATCGTGAGTGTCTGTATTCTCTGTCTCACTTGGGCGTTGTTAGCTACAAATACCAAACGTTTGCATGATCGGGACAAATCAGGATGGTGGCTCCTCATCGCGTTTACGGGTATCGGTATCTTTTGGCTATTGATTGAATTAGGGTGTTGCAGTGGAACTTACGGTCAAAACCGCTTTGGACCCGATCCCTTGAAATACAAAGTTGTGAGAAATAGGGGGCGTGGATGATGGCACAGATGAATGCACCAGAGCATCGCAAGCGAAACCGTCGCCTCATTATTATCCTGTGTTTGTTGTTTGTGGGATTGTTTATCATCGCAACCGCGGCAATTGTTACGGGTAGCAAAACGCCTCCGCTCGTTGAAAAAGTTGTCAAGGGGATTGGCACCCCGGTTTTAGGTATCATCGGGTTGTTGCTGATTGTCGCGGCGGTCGTTGAGATCGTTCTCCGAATTGGAAGAAGTCGTTAAAAAACTATGTAAAAACCGGTTCAGAGTTGTAGGTATTCCGTTCTTCAAAACAAGATTTTGAAATGCTCTGCAATGAAAAGAGGTTTGTTAACAATTGGAATACTGCCAGGACAACGGACGCAGCAGCTCAGAAGCAATCGCTAAAAAACCTTTGAGTAACGCACGATTGGGCATATTGGTCCTGCTCGGTGCGGAGACGATGCTGTTCTCAGGTTTGATTGGGACATTTCTCGTGTTTCGCGTCGGAAATGTCACCTGGCCCCCGCCGTCGCACATCGGGATTGAACTCCCACGTGCGGTGACCGGTATTAACACGGCACTGCTCTTATTGAGCGGCTACACGATGTTTCAAGCACGCCGCGCAATTCAGAGGGACCGATTGAAGTTACTCCGCAATTGGCTACTGCTTACGGGCGGGCTTGGTTTGCTCTTCCTCGGTGTGCAAGGGAGCGAGTGGGTGCAGCTGATTCGCAACGGGCTGACGCTCCAATCTGGGGTCTATGGCGGTATCTTTTATGTACTCATCGGGTGCCATGCCGTCCACGTGCTGAGTGCTGTTATCTGGCTGTTCATCGTTTTTGGAATGGCGATGGCAGGACGTTTTTCTGCTGAACGTTACGTCGGCGTTGATACCTGTGCGATCTACTGGATTTTTGTTGTCGCGCTCTGGCCAATTCTCTACGTTTTGGTATATCTCTCGTAAAGGAATTGTTAGAATGCATAAATTGTTTTTCTGGGCATCTATCTTGATACTCGTTATGTTCATCGTACCGATGTCTCTTGAGGCGTGTCCGGGCTGTAAAGAACTTGATGAGCCTATCAATAAGGGTTTTAATTGGAGTATCCTTTTTCTGATGGCGATGCCGTTTACGGTTTTCGGTCTCATCGGTGGCACAGTTTATTTACATTGGAATGGTTACCGGTTATCGGTGATCGGTAGTCGGTTAAAGAAAGATTTTCTACGTATCAGAAGTCTCCTTAACTGATTGCTGACGGGTGACGACTGAAACTTTTAACGGAAAGGAGTAAAATGTAGTGGAACACACTACCACTTTAGATCACACTGAAGATGTATATGAACCTTCGCTTACGCCGGACAGCCTTGGTAAACTCGGCATGTGGATCTTCCTCGTCGGAGATACGATGTCGTTTGGCGCGTTGTTGGCGGCGTATGCCGCTGTCCGGGCAGGTGCAGGCGGAATCGGTTGGGCTCCGCCCACTGAGATTCTTGGCATTGAGTTAACCGCGTTTATGACATTCCTGTTGATATGCAGTAGCGTCACGATGGTGAAGGCGTTGGAGTCGATCCAGAACGGCAATGTCTCACGCATGTGCATGTTCCTTGGATTGACGATCGGGGGAGGCATCATCTTCCTCGGCCTACAGGTGTATGAATGGTATCATCTAATTAACCACGGACTGACGCTTACCGGGATCCCCGACCACGGGCTATCGGGTGCCGCAATCAGCGGTTCCACGCTTTTTGGTCCGACTTTCTACGCCATCACAGGTTTCCACGGGATGCACGTAACCGGTGGGGTTATCTATCTTATTGTTATCTTAATACACGGCTTGCGCGGTAGATATACTGCCGAGTTTAACCATGAGGTAGAAATCCTGGGACTCTATTGGCACTTCGTTGATCTTATCTGGATTATGGTTTTCACCTTTATCTATCTACTGTAGGAGGACATGAAAATGGCACAAAATGGGCACAAAGAGCATCCGAAATACATGAATATTTTCTGGTGGCTCACCGGGCTGACCGTTCTCGAACTTTTGGTCGTCATACCGGATTTCCCGACGGTGGTCAAAGCTATTCTGCTCATTGGACTGGCATGTGCTAAGGCCATCTTGGTTGCGAATTATTTCATGCATCTGAAATTTGAGAGGAAGACATTGGCGATTATCGTAATGACCCCCTTCCTTATCTGCGTTCTGCTCGTTTTCGCGTTGATGCCCGACCTCACGTTAGACTCACGAATCGAAGGCGCAACGGAACCAACAACAGAAGTTGTAGATACGTCCGTTCATTAATCGGGCGAGGGAACCTCGCCCCTACGATGTGGGGACTGGATATGGACACACATACCGAAGATGTTGGTAACGTGAAACGGAAGCTTGATAAAAGCACCCTCATCTGGGTAGTGCTGGGTGTCATCATTATTGGCATTGCGGGACTCAATTTGTGGTCGGTATTTGACCCCAAATCGGAGGTGCAGCTCTCTAAAACGACTGCTGTTAGCGTGCCAAACTTTCGCCTGACAACGCAAAACGGGAAGCCGTTAACATTGTCCGATATGAAGGGCAAAATTTGGGTCGCAGACTTCATCTTCACCAATTGCCCAACGATTTGTCCGGCAATGACACAGGAGATGGCACGCCTTCAGTCCGAATTTGTTGCGGATCCCGTCTATTTCGTCTCCTTCTCCGTGGATCCGGAGCGGGATACATCACGCGTCCTCTCGCGCTACGCAAAGGCTTATGGGGCTGACGATAGACGTTGGCACTTTCTTACGGGGAATAAGGCGGCTATCTACGAGTTAGCCGAAGACGGATTCAGTTTAGCTGCGGGGCACAACGGCACTGAACTCCTTCATAGCACACGGTTCGTTCTCGTCGCGCCCGATGGGAACATCCATGACTACTATGATAGTCGAAGTAAACCGGCACTCCTGCGCCTACGACGGGATCTCAAGGCACTTCTTAAGAATGAATGATTTGAACCTATTAATCTCCGTTGCAGCTTTTGTGGTTCATTTCACGTTCGGGTTTTACCGCGGACGGTTTAAAAGGTTCAGCCGTCCGTGGAGCAGATGTCTCTACATACCGATTGTTATTAACATTGTCATGCGCCGTTTTGTCCTCCACTGGGACTGGCAAACCGCGATGATTTACCTATGGCCCGCAACACTGATTGCGCATATCCTCGGCGGCTTCTGCGGTTCGCGTCGAAAACCTTTTACAGAGAGCAGGGAAAAATAAAAACGATCACGGTTTTAAAAGGAAAAAAATAATGAAAAAAATCTATGTGCCCGTTGACAATTCGGACTACTCCGACGCGAGTATCGCGCTATCAGTTGCGTTCGCGAGGCAGTTCGGGTCCCAATTGGTAGGCTCGCACGTTTACGCCGCAAAAATGCACGATGTCCGCTTTAAACAGATGGAATACACCCTGCCAGAGGAATATCAGGACGAGGTCGAACTGGAGAAACAACGCCGTATCCACGACACGCTCATTACGATGGGGCTCCAACTCATCTCGGATTCCTATCTTGAGGTGATGAAACAGAAGTGCACTGAATTTGGGATTCCATTTGAACCGAGAATGCCGGAAGGCAAACACTACATAAAACTCGTTGAGGATATTCAGGAAGGCGATTACGATCTTGTGATTATGGGGGCACTCGGTATGGGTGCCGTCAAGGATAGTCTTATCGGGGGTGTCTGTGAACGCGTCGTTCGTCGTATCAATACCGATACACTCGTCGTCCGGGACCTTGAACCGATTGAAGAGAGCGAAGGAAATATCCTTGTCGGAATCGATGGGAGTCCGGAATCTTTCTCAGGCTTGAAAACCGCGATACAACTCGGACGGAAGTTCAATAAACAGGTTGAAGCCGTTGGTGTCTACGATCCGTATCTACACTATATCGTCTTCAATTCCGTGGTGAATGTGCTCACGGAACGCGCCGCACGGACTTTCAGATTTAAAGAGCAGGAACAACTCCACGAAGAGGTAATTGACACAGGCTTGGCAAAAATCTATCAGTCACACTTAGAGGTTGCACGCTCCATCGCAAAAGAGGAACACGACTACGCCTTAAAGATTACCCTACTTGATGGCAAAGCCTACGAAAAAATCCTACAATACACACGAAAAACGAACCCGTGGCTCCTCGTCTTAGGCAGAATCGGTGTCCACAGTGAACAGGATATGGACATCGGTAGCACCGCCGAGAATCTGTTGCGCCTCGCACCTTGTAACGTCTTCTTATCGAGCCAACGTTATTTCCCACAGATCGATGTGAAAGCGGAGGAGACGCTTGTCTGGACGCAGGAAGCATTGGATAGGATGGAGAAGGCACCACCGCTCGTCCGTGGCATCGCCAAGACAGCCGTCCATCGGTTCGCTATAGAGCGCGGGCATTCCGTAATCACCGAGAGCGTCATTGATCTGGCAATGGAAGCGATTATGCCACAGCGTGCCTCTGAGAAGTTGACCCGCGTCGCGAAGGAGATCGCTGAGCAAAAAGTACTGGAATCGGATGCCGTCCAGACGTATATCTGTGGCGAGTGTGGTTACGCCGCGCATAACCAACAGCCCGTGAAATGCCCCGTCTGTAGTTCACCGCCGGAGCGTTTTCAGAGGGTTGACAAGGATTCATTACAGAATGTCGCTGTAGACGAAGGCGGCACTGCCGAAGAAGAGACGTTTGACGGCGTGCGACTCCAGTGGTCAGAGCAGGCGAAAAAGGCACTGCGGGGGGTTCCGCGCGGTTATATGCGCCGAAACGTCAAGGCACGTATTGAGAAATCCGCACGTTCTCAAAAGATTGCTACGATTACAAACGATTTTGCAACCCAGATTATCAACGAGAGTATGGGAGAAGCGGCGGCAGTCCGTGAAGATGCTCCCGAACTCAGAGCCGTGCAAGCACAGACCGACGCTGGGAACACTGGAGTCGCTCAGGGTTTTGAGAGCCCAGTGCAGTGGACGGAGGAGGCAATCGAACGTTTAAACTTAGTGCCTGCCGGATTTATGCGGAATATCACGCAAACGCGGATTGAACAACGAGCGCAGGAAAATAACGTTACCCAAGTTACACTTGATTTCGCCGCACGCGTCATTGAGGACGGCAGAAGTCTCGCCAATGAAGTGCTTGGGCAGTATTATCAGGAGCCAAACCAAGACTGATATCCCCTCTGCGCTAAAGCGTGAAAACTCCTTTGCTCCGTGTCTTATATGGTGGACAAAAGTTACAGAAGTTTATAAAATATAAGTAGTACTACGCTGTTGTAGATAACTTTTGTGAATTGGTACATTCTTAGGAGATTGACATGGCATCCCAAGATTCTCGCGTTAAGACGGTTGAATTTACGACGAATATTTTCAATGAACCGCGTCAGATTACGGTTTCAGATGCCTATGATACTAACGTGGATGTTGTCCTCTTTGATGGGGATTGTAGCGAACTACTAAAAAGTATCCCGTCAGATTCTGTAGATTTAATCATCACATCTCCGCCATACAACATAGGGAAAAAATACGAGAAAAAAACGTCCTTAGCGTCATATCTAAAAGATATGGAGCCTGTAATTGTGGAGGTAGTTCGGGTGCTTGCAACGACTGGAAGTCTCTGTTGGCAAGTCGGGAATTACGTCCAGAAGGGTGAAGTATTTCCACTTGATATTTACTTTTATGAGATTTTCAAACGCTTGGACTTAAAATTACGAAATCGGATTATCTGGCGATTTAATCACGGGTTGCACTGCACAAAGCGGTTTTCAGGTCGATATGAAACTATTTTGTGGTTTACGAAGGATGATGAGTATGTTTTCAATCTCGATCCAGTGCGTGTTCCCGCAAAATATCCCGGGAAGCGACATTTCAAAGGCCCGAAGAAAGGTCAACTTTCAGGAAACCCGCTTGGTAAGAATCCTTCTGATATTTGGGATGTGGTCAAACAGGATTGGGAAGAAGGTGTTTGGGATATTCCGAATGTGAAGGCAAACCATCCAGAGAAAACAGAGCATCCATGCCAGTTTCCAGTCGAGTTAGTCCAGCGATGCGTTTTAGCACTCACACAGCCTGATGGGGTCGTTTTAGACCCCTATTGTGGTGTCGGATCTACTATTATTGCTGCCTTGCAGTATAACCGAAAAGCGATGGCTGCTGAGCAAGATTCAAACTACCTGGCTATTACGCGTGAAAGAATACAGAAATTTGCAGAGGGGACACTACCACTCCGTCCGTTAGGGAAACCCATTCACCAGCCAACGAAAAAAGAACGGGCAGCACAGATGCCTTTGGAGTGGAAATAGATAGTAGAGATGGAACAATCGTGATTATTGCTGCTGAGTATTCATTTAATGATGGACATTCTATTCAAGAGACCCACCCTTACCTGTTACAAGAGGTAAAGGATGTTATTGCCGTTGTTGATGCCTCGCTCTACAAAGTTAAGGAAAGCAAGGAACTCACGATGCCGGGTAAGAAGTTGTATAGTCCGCCCGACCTTAATCGCTCTTTTGCCGCAGGTTTTGGAGCCAGAGGATGGCAGAAGAAACGTGTAACGTGTCACTATTCAACAGACTACTACCGTCCTGGATATTCACCTAAACAAATGCGCCCGGCATACCGAGAAATGGACTTCCTGAAGGAGCGACTTGGCGTGGAGATTCAGTTTGGAAAATACGCATTCATGGTCTACAACGTGTGTGCGAAAATGACCATTTTTCGTAACTTAGACTACATTGATGCTGGCATTGAGATTGTCCCTGTGAAATCTTTTGCCGATGATATGTCTACAGGTGTCTCATATTTTGAGCAGTTTGTGTGGGATTTAGAGCAGCGTGGCGTCGCTGACATTGATATTCCTGTCCTCATTTTTGGTATTGATGTTTAGATAAACCGTTAAAACAGGTCTTGAATTAACCGAGAACCACTGCGAAATGTAATGGAGCAGTGACCAGATTCAATAAATTAAAAACATGCAATATATCCTGAGAAATACACTCACACTTCTACTTGGGGTGTGTGTCCTTGTCGCGAATGGTTTTGCTGGCAACTGGCACCAGTGGCGCGGACCGAACAACGACGGTGTCAGCCAAGAGACCGACGCGCCTATCCAGTGGAGTCAAACCGAGAATATCCGTTGGCGTTTGCCACTTCCCGGTGATGCCGCCTCTACCCCGGTTGTCTGGGAAGATAAAATTTTCCTCACCTCTGCTGAAGGTAACGCACTCGTCTTGATGTGTATCAGTACCGAAGGCGAAGAACGCTGGAAACGGACGTTAGGACGCGGCAACCGCGTCGTTCGTGGGGGTGAAGGCAACTCTGCCGCACCGTCTCCCGTAACCGATGGCGAACACGTCTGGGCGTTCCTCGGCACTGGGGATCTCGCCTGCTACGATTTCGATGGGAATCGGGTGTGGCACACCAATCTCGCGGACCGCTACGGTAGGTTCGACCTCTATTTCGTCATGTCAACAACCCCGCTGCTGGATAAGGATCGGCTTTACATCCAACTCATCCACAGCAATGCATGGCTCGTGCTGGCGCTCGACAAAATGACGGGGGACGAGATATGGAAACATAAACGCGACAGCGACGCAACCGAGGAGTGTGAACACGCCTATACCTCCCCTATTCTCTACCGTGATGCAGAACGTGAATATCTCGTCGTCCACGGGGCAGACTATGTCACCGCTCACAGCCTTGAGGATGGCAGTGAAATTTGGCGGTGCGGGGATTTGAATCCAAAAGAACGTTATAACTATACCCTCCGATTCGTGGCTTCTCCCGTTGCAATGGAGGGACTTATCGTCGTCCCTTCGGCGAAAAACGGACCCGTTGTGGGCATTGATCCGGCTGCACAAGGCGACATTACGAACAGCAAATGGCAACGTTGGAAACTGCGACAAGGCACGCCAGATGTCCCCTCTCCGCTTATCCATGACGGTTTAGTGTATCTCTGTCGCGAAAACGGGGATCTGATATGTCTGGATGCCGAGACCGGTGAGCAACTCTATCGCCAACGAACACATCGACACCGACATCGCGCCTCACCGATCTATGCGAATGGGTATGTCTATCTCACATCTCGGGACGGTGTTATCACCGTTGTAAAGGCGGGACGTGCGTTTGAGATTGTTGCCAGCAATTCGATGGGTGAAGTTATCGCTGCCTCTCCTGTTCTCGCAAATGGGACACTCTATCTGCGCAGTTATCAGGCACTCTATGCCATTGGTGGCACCAAATGAAGAGTTACACGGAACTTCCAAACGATGCCGGATCCAATATTATCGGACAAGTCACGGCGCAGATGAACCGACTCCAGAAACGGCTCGCCTCCGTCAAATACACCGTCGCGATTATGAGCGGAAAAGGCGGGGTCGGCAAGAGCGCACTCACTGCAAACCTTGCTACCGCGCTCACGCTGAAGGGGAGCACTGTCGGGGTCGTTGATGCTGACATCAACGGACCGACGCTTGCCAAGATGATGGGGGTGCGTAACGCTACGTTGGAATACACACCCGCGGGCATCAAGCCTGCTGTTACCGCACTCGGCACGAAGCTGATTTCTATGGATTTACTCTTGGCGGAAGACGATGCCCCGGTCCTCTGGAATGCGCATACCCAGAAGGATGCGTTCACGTGGCGTAGCACAATGGAGGTTGGCGCGCTCCGAGAGTTCGTCGCCGATACGGAATGGGGAACGTTGGATTATCTGCTGTTGGATTTGCCGCCCGGAACCGATCGGCTTCCGAACGTGGCAGAGCTTATCCCGGACCTCGGAGGTGTGGTCGTCGTGACAATCCCGTCTGAGGTATCGCAGCTCATCGTCAAGAAATCAGTGACAATGGCGCGGGATATTCTCAAGGTTCCAATCATCGGTGTTGTCGAAAATATGGCGTTCTATGTCTGTCAGCACTGCGGTGAGAAGGAACCGCTTTTTTCTACTGATAAGACGCTGGACACCGCATTCCAGCAGGATCTTTTGGGGAGTGTTCCCTTCGATCCGAGACTCGCTCGTTCTGGGGACGACGGAACGCTCTATCTTGATGAATACCCGGACACTCTTGCGAGTGAGGTACTCATGGAGGTGGCTGAAAAGGTTCAAGCGTTTTTTGAGTAGTTTTCAGTTAAGAGGTTTCTGGTTGAGAACGAGATTAGCCCGAAGTTGTAGCCTGCATCAATACGCAGAAATGCGCAGAAATACGCAGAAATACCCTATCAAAAACCCCAAGTAAAAACACGCAGGGGGCTCTACGCCGAGTAACGCAATGTAGCTAATTCACCTGACCGAACCGCAAGGTATAATTAGAAAACCGCAAGGAATAATTAAAAAATGAAGTTCTTATGTACGGATTGTGACACAGCGATGAAATTTAAGGACGTAACCCGTCCCGAACAAGGCTCCGTGACAGCACTTTTTGAATGTCCCGACTGTTTTACAGAGATCGCCATGTTCCTGAACCCGTGGGAGACCCAGATGCTGAAATCCTTGGATCTCAAACTCGGTGGGAACGAAGAAGCAGCGCAACCGATGCAGATGGTGCGTTCACAGTTAGAGACAGCAAAGACCGAAGCGATACCGAACGAGTTTTCCCCCGAAATGATGGGTTCCGGTGCGGACGAGGCAACCTCGTCCCTACAAGAGGGCGGCAAATGCCCCTTTACGGGTGTCATCTCGGAGGCATTTCAGGAAGAGGCTGCGCCTGTCGAACCGAGCGGTCTCGTCTGGTCAGCGGAGGCACTTGAACGTTTGGAGCGGATCCCAGCGTTTGTCCGTCCGATGGCGAAGATGGGAATTGAAAGTTTCGCCAAAGACAACGGCTACGCTGAAATTACAAGCGAAGTCATGGATGCTGCGCGCGGAAATTTCCCTGCCCAGTTCTAACGTAACATTAACAGCCCATACCAGCCGCTGGCGAGGTTTCCTAATCGCGTCCAGCTTTTATTAGATCCCCAACAAGGTAGGTGCGGTTTCCCAACCGCACCATCAAACTAAAACAGGAGCACTCCCGCCACGGTGAGCAACACCTTTGACGAGAAAATTCTTAAAATCCGCGAAATCTGTAAAATCCGTGTCAATCCGCGATTCAGACAAGAGATCCCACACGTCCTCTGACCCTGTATCCCTATTTTTTTTAGTGCCGTTTCGTAACGCCTTTACGAAAAATAACGTTACCTTACTTCAGGAGAAAATTTAAGAATTCGCGCACAATTGGAAACCACATCTAAGGAGAAAAATACCTAAATCAACGCCCAAATATATTTCCGAGTTTGAACACGCCTGGAGGAGGAAAATGACGCATGTTGTTCAATAAATTAAAATTTATCTCAATTTTTGCCGTGCTACTCGTTGCCGGCCTTGCCTTCGTTGTGACACCTGCAACTGCCGCGGTAACACCGAAGTTGTCGGTCCCAGATGAGGTGCCAAATGTTGGAGGGTCAGATGATCCCTCGCAAGGCATTCAAAGATACGGTCTCAGAGCCGAATCCGTTTTTTTTGAACTAACCATCACATTTCAAGATAACAGCGATCCACCTGTGAATACTCCAGTAACCGGCTTTGATGACGATGGTGATATAGTACTTCTTGCTGTGGATGGCAGCAACAATGTTATTTTCGATGGGGCGACAGCTTCTGCTGTTCGACCTAATGCTGACCGTAGTGTATATACAACGAGAGTCACTGCCGGGAGGAATGTCAATACGGTCATTATAAATGTACCAGCCGAGGCTGCCTCCACCTTGGGTAGGGTGCTCCCTCCTGATTTTACCCGTGAGGGGGTAGAATCCACTGCCGAGGCTGCCCAAATAGTGGTACACATAATTCGAAGTGCAGCTCCACCGCTCACGCTGTCCACTAATGAGTCCATTGCTGGCAACGCGCCGTTTACGGTGACACTCACCTCAACAAAAGCAATTACACTGACATCCGCCGATCTCAAGGTTGTCGGTGGCTCTATTGACAGTCTCACACCTGACGCTGCCAGAAGGGTTTGGACAGTGACAATTCGTCCCGGGGTCGCCATAACGCAGATAACAGTGGAACCCTCGACGAACGGCGCGTATGTCTTCCCAAAAGGTACGTTCACTGTGGATACCACCGGACCCATCGCTACAATTACAGGAACGCCTCCCGTAGGCGGCGGTGTGTTTCCCATAACGATCACTTTTGATGAACCCCTTCAGACAGGTGCCGCGCTGATTCCGAATGAAGTCACCGTCATCGGCGGCTCAATCACCGCCCTCTTCGCAATTCCTAATACAAATAGTTACGTGGCAACGCTCACACCCAATCCCAATGCGGCAACCGTGACAGTCCAAGTCAATGCCAACGCAGTCACCGACGCAGGTGGCGTCCAAAACACAGCAACGCCTTCCCCTGCGCACAGTTTTCAGGTCGCGTCGACCGCCGGACCACCAGGAACCACTCTCGGACGAGGAAACGTGACGATTAGTGAAATCATGTTCGCTACCGATGGTGGCACAAATGACATTCAGTGGATTGAGCTTTTCAATAGTTCTAAAACGCAAACCGTTGCCTTAGATACTGGTAATGGATGGGAGTTAGTCATTGAAAACTACAACGATCTACGTTCAAATGAGGATCCGCTGAACGGAATAATTAATTTTAAAAACAGCGGGACCGTAAAAACGATCCCGCCGAGGCAGACAGTGCTGATCGTCTCAGTAACGGGCAGAAACTCAAACAACGTTTATAAAAGATCAAATAAGGCTCATTTTGTGCCGACCCGCGTTTTCGATGTCTACGCAGAACTCGCCACTGAATTTGGGATGCGCACGCGGCGGGATCCGTTCTTACATCCAACGAAGGGGTTCCACATCCAACTCGTCGATGGGAGGGGTGGCGTCGTCGATGAAATTGGCAACCTTGATGGGAGAATCCGGAGCAACGATGAGCCGACATGGAGGTTGCCGAGTGGTTGGACAGAAACCGACGACCGCACCTCAATCATCCGAAGATACCGCAAAGACGCAGCATACGATGGCACCCAACGCACAGGGTGGATCCCCGCAGCAGAAACCAGTTTCTTGTATCTATCGAGGAAAAGACTGGTCACCTGGTATGGTCTCAGTACCGACCACGGTAGCCCCGGCATCCGTGCAGGGGGCGAGCTGCCTGTTGAACTCTCTCAATTCCGTCCAGATCGCACCGAAACTGGCACGGTTGTCATTCATTGGGCGACCGAGGCTGAAGTGGACAACGCCGGATTCAATATATTGAGAGGTCAAACAAGGACGGGTGAATTCAAGGTCATCAATGCCCAACTAATTCCGGGGGCGGGCACCACCGCTGAACGGAACACCTACACGTGGACAGATACCACGGCGAAGCCGAACCTCGTCTACTATTACCAAATTGAGGACGTATCTCTTGATGGTGAACGCCAGACGTTAGCGACCGTTCGCCTGAGAGGGTTGGTTTCCGCGAAAGGTAAACTTGCCACGCAGTGGGGACAATTGAAACGTTCACGAGATTAACCAATCAACCAACGAATATTCTAATTTCAATCCCTGAAATAATCAACGGGCAATGGACTTCGGTCCGTTGCCCGTTTTTTTTTCTATCATCTGTGCCTGTTTTACCGGCCGGATCGGTTCAACCCTTCCTGTGTTGTAGGAGCGAGCTGTGCTCGCGATACATTCCGCTGGGGTGGCATGTTTATCAAATGCGCTTATTCATCAAGCTGATGCACGACAGCAAGCGGTGTCGCTGCGAGTAAACCCGCATCAATCGGAAAAGTAACACCGGAGATCCATTTCGATTCGTCGCTGGCGAGAAAAACGGTTGCCCATGCCACGTCCCAGGCAGTCCCTTCCGTGCCGAGCGGTCCGATAAGCCGTCGCCGCTCCCGCTCCTCTTCGCTCATATACGGCGCAGGGAACGAAGCGTAGAGGTGTCCGGGCGCGATACAGTTCACCCGGATGTTGTCGCGTCCGTGATGAACCGCCATCACGGTTGTCGCAGAAATCATCCCACCCTTTGCAGCAGCATACGGCAAGTTCCGAACCCACCCCGCACGCAACGCATCGATGGACGAGACGTTGATAATTGAGCCGCCTCCTGCCTCAGCCATCCGTGGCACGGCGTGCTTACACGCCAGAATCATGCTTTTGAGGTTGACCTCCATGACTCTGTCCCACACCGCCTCGTCTACCTGTGTGACCGTCCCACCGCCGCCAAGCGCGACGTTGTTGAAGAGGACGTTCACTTTCCCAAAACGTTCGACGGCGGCTTCTACCATCCCAGCGCAGGCTTCCTCTGTAGACACATCGCCGATGAATATCGAGGCTTCGCCGCCTTCTGCCTCAATCGCTGCGAGCGTGGCGTTGGCATTCTCAAGGGAGATGTCCGCCAATAGCACTTTCGCACCCTCTCTCGCGAAGAGCATTGAGGTCGCATAGCCAGTGCCGTCAACCTCCCCTTTTTTGCCGGCACCTGTAACAATCGCAACTTTCCCATTCAATCGATCCATATTTTAATTTTACCTTGCGGAGGAACATCGGACGTTTGAAGTTTGACGTGCGTTGCTCATATCCGCCCTCCGCTACGCTTACGGGCTACGCGCTTTAGTTTAAAAAAACCTCTTAACTGACAACTGGTAACTAATTGCCAATACCTAACTTATCGTTAATTTCCTTCTGATACCCTTCCAACTCACAGTTTTCGATCTCTTCAATCGTCACTGGACGGCCGAACCAGCCCGATTCATAGACTGCCATGCAAATGGCTTCCGACCGCATGCCTTCGACGGCATCCACTTCCGGTTTACCACCGCTCCGAATGGCATCGGCGAAGTATTTCAGTTCAATCGCGACGGTATCCTCCACACCGCCTGGGAAGTAGTATTCCCGTTCCGAGTCGCTGAGGCTATTCGTGAATTCTTGCATGAGGTCATCGTTGGAGATCGGTTCGCCGCCGCGCGGCACCAACCCTTGGTTCCAATCCAGCGAGCCTTCGCTGCCGTAAACGGTATGTTGACGGAAAGCGTGTCCGGGAGCAGAGCCGACCCATGTCCACTGCGCTGTAACGCCCTGTTCAAACTTGATGGTGGCGATCATCGCGTCCTCAACGTCAACGGCGTATCCGCCTTCTCTTTCTGCGGGGTTGTCGTAGCGGAAGGGTTCATAAGCCTTGTTGATCGCATAGACCTCCTCGGCTTCCATACCGAGAATATAGCGCATCAGGTCTGTGAAATGCACACCCCCGTCTAATGCCCAGCCGCCGCCTGCATCCATCTTAAAGTTGCGCCATCCCCATTTCCCTAAGCCTTCACTGACCTCTACCCAGAAGAACATACGCGGGTCCCCGATACGTCCTTGGGCGATTGCCCAACTTCGGGTGCGTTGAATGCGTGCGAGACGATAGTTTTCAGCGACGGAGATAATCTTATCGTTTCGATCCGCGGCATCCATCATCAGTTTGCATGCCCGCATGGTAATACCGAACGGCTTTTCAATAATAACATGTTTTCCGGCATTGAGTGCAGGCACGGCAAGCGTGTGATGTGCGCTGTGGAGGGCACAGATGTCAACGCACGCCAGATCGGGGTGTTTCGCCAACATCTCGTCAAGTTCTGTGTAGACCGCAGGTTTTGTTCCGCCTTGGAACTCCTGTGCCTGATGTGCGCGTTCTTCCGCGCGTTCCACTGCGATGTCGCACGCCGCCACGATCTCAAAATCCTTAATGCCTTTCGACCAGAGTTCGCGATACCCACCCATGTGTGCACCGGACATACCCCCGCATCCGACCAATCCCATTTTAATTCGTTCGGTTCCCATGTAAAGCCTCCTTGTATGTTCAACGCATGATTCACGCGTGTCCGACACACGCCGACAAGTGAACATGCGAAATTATATGCGATACAGTGTCTCCTGTCAACATTTTTATCTCTGAACGCGCGACCAAATGTTTGACTTGACATTCGTTTTCTGATAGAATATCGCAACAAAGGGGGATATGACTATGTACACGACGGATACAAAATCTATCTATAGTCTCAAGTGTCTTTTCATCGCAATAACGGTCTTCGCACTGCTCGGTTCTTCCGCTGTTGATGCAGAGGTCGATAAACACACCGTCGCTGTTTGGCTCTTTGACGAAGGTGCCGGCGATGTCGTGAAAGACGTTTCCGGTAACGGACACGATGGCGAATTCGCGGGGAAACCGAAGTGGGTCAAGGCAGAATTCGGGGGAGGATTAGAATTTCCTGGAAATGACAGTGGTTATGTCGTCGTCGAGTCTACCAAAAAACTGGAATTGGAAACACTCAGTATTGAAGCATGGGTCAAAGTGGCAGAAGGCACAGGGAAATGGCAGGGCATCGTCTGCAAACAGAAAGCAGGGTGTGGCAATCGTAACTACGGTATCTGGGTGCATGTAGATCAACATGTGTTGCATTCGGAAATTGGAGCAAATGGAGCATGTGGGTTTAGTATAGATGGCACAACCAAGATCACCGACGACAAATGGCATCATCTCGCCTTTACCTATGATGGCAAGATGGGACGCGCGTATGTCGATGGTGAATTGGAGATCGAGGCACCCAATGGGACCTCGTTTCAGAGTGCAGATCCGATTACAATCGGCGTCCCGAACCTCAATAACGCAAACGGCTTGAAAGGTGTCATTGACGAGATACGCATCTCCAATGTCGCACGAACCGAAGCGGAAATCAAGGAAGCGATGGATGTCGGGTTAGCTGCGATTCTCAGTGTTGACCCCGGTGGTAAACTCGCAACCCGGTGGGGATACCTCAAACGGGTGCCATAGCGCTTTCCAAAATCGGTAGGTGTAGTTTGATGAGGTTTCGGAGTTTAAATCGGTAATATCTGAACGTGCGATAAATCGCACTACTACGAACCAACCCGTTTGTAGTAGGGCAACCCTGCGCAAGTCGCGTGTGGACTTGCGGGACAATGCCCGTCGATTACCGAGATATTTATTGAAACTTCATCCAACCCCACCGTAGTAGCAAAATTTTTAGGGGAAAGGAAATTGAAAAAATTAAACGACACGTGTTTACTGTTTTTTTGTATCACCACACTCGCTTTCGGGCAAGGATTACCGATGACGGCACCAGAAGATGCCGGTTTTTCTCCTGAGCATCTTGAACGCATCCGCCCGATGCTGCAAGATTACGTCGATACCGAGAACCTCCCCGGGTTCCTGACAGTCATCGCGAGACGTGGGAAAATCGTCCATTTTGAAACCGTGGGTATGCGAGATATCGAAAACGAAAAACCCGTGGAGCCCGATACAATCTTCCGTATCTATTCCATGTCGAAGCCGATTACCAGTGTGGCAGTGATGATGCTCTATGAGGAGGGACGTTTTCAACTCGATACACCCGTTTCTCGATTTATTCCTGAATTTGGGAACATGAAGGTCTATAACGAGGACCAGACCGAAATCTCGGATGCGGAGAAGGAGATGACGATCAAGCATCTCCTCACGCATACCGCAGGGTTGACTTACGGCTGGGGCAGTAAACCCGTCGATGAACGCTATAAGGCGCTGAAAATGTCTGGTGCCAGCGCGACGTTAGTGGATATGGCGAAAACACTCGGTGACATTCCACTCGTTCACGAACCCGGTGAAAGATGGACATACGGGGTCTCTACGGATGTCCTCGGGTATCTTGTAGAAGTCGTTTCCGAAATGCCGTTTGAAGAATTCCTCCAAACTCGTATCTTTGGACCCCTCGGTATGGTAGACACCGCATTTTCGATTCCATTAGAGAAGCGGGACAGGTTTGCCGCGCTGTATACTTTCAGTAAGGACAGTGGACTCGAACGCGTTGGAAAGAAAGCCGACGCAGACGGTGAATTCACTTTTTTCCCTTCCGGGGGTGGCGGGCTCGTCTCAACTGCCGCGGATTACATGCGATTTTCTCAAATGCTGCTCAACGGGGGTGAACTCGAGGGGGTCCGTATATTGGACAAAGAAACGGTCGAATTAATGCGGTATCCGCATCACGAGGGTTGGTTTGGACTCGGTTTTTCTGTCGTAAATGACAAAAAATCGGATGATGAGGATGATGAGGATCATAAAAAAGACCTTGATGATAAGGGTGATAAAGATGATGAGGGTGATAAAGAATCCAAAGACACGCCGGAGTCCGTTGGGAGTTTCAGTTGGAGCGGTGCCGCCGCGACCATCTTCTGGATCGATCCTGTCGAAGAGGTGGTCGGCGTGCTCATGACGCAGATTCACAATAATCCTTACCCTTTCCAACAACGCTTTAAAGCATTGACATATCAGGCATTAACCAAATAATGGCTATCCGAAACTGTCGGCTATCGTAGGGGCGAGGTTTCCTCGCCCGCACGGATGGGGAAACCCCGTCCCTACGGCTGACGGCTAATATAGGAGACTTAATGACAAGATATGAAGGATTACCGCGAGCGATCCCCGAAGATGTGGGCATGTCCACCTCGCGGTTAGGACGTATTGCGCCGGTCATGCAGGGCTATGTTGACAACGGAAAAATCCCGTGTGCATTGACGATGATCGCGCGTGAGGGCAAACTCGTCCATTTTGAAAAATTTGGTATGCAGGATATCGCCGCCGCCAAACCCGTAGAATTTGATACCATCTTCCGCCTCTACTCTATGACGAAGCCGATTACCAGTGTCGCGGTGATGATGCTCTACGAAGAGGGACATTTTCAACTCACCACACCTGTTTCTGAGTTTGTTCCCGCTTTCAAAGATATGAAGGTTTACACGGAAGATGGCAGTGCGATTGTGGATGCCGACCGCGAGGTGACAATCAAACACCTGCTCACGCATACCGCTGGGCTTATCTATGACAGCAATAAGGACGACCATCCGATCGATCAGCGATATGAAGACGCGGATCTCTACGGCGGTGACCTCGCCAACATGGTAAGCAAGCTCGGCGGTATCCCGCTCCTTCATCAACCCGGGACCGCCTGGAAATACGGTATGGCTATTGATATACTCGGCTACCTTGTCGGAATCGTCTCGGGTATGCCGTTTGAAACGTTTTTGAAGACTCGTATTTTTGAGCCTTTAGGTATGGATGACACCGGTTTTTCAGTGCGAGTTGAGAACGCTAACCGATATTCAAAGGTATACGAATTCGGGGAAGAGGGTGAGCTGCAGGCAATTGAGAAAGTCCATGCTGCAACCGGACCCCTAAGTTTTTTCCACTCTGGTGGTGGCGGGCTACAATCGACCGCTCCGGATTATCTCCGGTTCTGCCAAATGGTGCTCAACGACGGTGAACTCGATGGCGAGCGGCTCCTCGGACGAAAGACCGCCGAACTCATCAGGATGAATCATGTGCCTCCCGATTGGTTAGCCCCTGATCGGACAGGTGTCGGTTTCGGACTCGGATTCTCCGTCGTCACGGATGTCGCTGAAACGCACACGCTCGGTTCCGTAGGCACTTGCAGTTGGGGCGGCATGGCAAGCACTACATTTTGGATCGATCCTGTGGAAGATTTAATCGGCATTTTCATGACCCAATTGGTCGGTGCCGATTCTCCGTTCCACGCCCAATTCCGGGTTCTAACCTATCAGGCTCTCACCGATTAGCGGTTGTCCTAAGAGGAATATAATATCCGTCGGGATCTCTTTAACTGACAACTGATAACTATCTCATAGGAGTTTTTTAATGACATTGTATGAAGGATTACCGCGCGCCATCCCTGAAGATGTCGGCATGTCCACATCGCGTTTGGAGCGCATCGCGCCAGTGATGCAACGCTGGGTGGACGATGGCAAAATCCCGGGGGCGTTGACGATGATCGCGCGTAAGGGGAGACTCGTCCATTTTGAGAAGTTCGGTATGCAGGATGTTGCTACTGCGAAACCGATAGAATTTGATACCATCTTACGCATCTATTCAATGACGAAGCCGATTACCAGTATCGCGGTGATGATGCTCTACGAGGAAGGACATTTCCAACTCGGCACCCCGGTCTCTGAATTGATTCCCGCTTTCAAAGACATGCAGGTTTACACGGAGGGTGGCGCGGCTATTGTTGACGCGGAAACCGAAATGACGGTAAAGCATCTCCTCACACACACCTCCGGGCTTATCTATGGCGGGGATGGGGAGCACCCGATTCATCAGCGGTATAGAGACGCGAATTACTACCAAGGGGACCTCGCAAACATGGCAAACGAACTCGGTAATATTCCGCTCTTGCACAATCCAGGTGCCGCATGGAATTACGGGATGTCTACCGATGTCCTCGGCTACCTCGTGGAGGTCGTCTCTGGAATGCCGTTTGCGGAATTCCTGAAAACCCAGATTTTGGAGCCTTTGGGTATGGTTGATACCGCTTTCTCAGTGCCGGACGAAAAGGCTGATAGATACATGACGTTGTATGAACCCTCGGAAGACGGCGGTATTCAGGTGCTTGAGAACGCTCCGGTTTCCAGCGGACCGCTGAGTTTTTTCCATTCGGGCGGCGCCGGACTGCAGTCAACCGCGGCGGATTACCTCCGCTTCTGTCAAATGCTCCTCAACGAGGGTGAGCTCGATGGTGTTCGACTGCTCGGCAGGAAAACCGTTGAACTCATTAGGGTCAATCATATCTCTGACGATTGGCAACCGCTTGAGAGAACAGGATGCGGTTTCGGGCTTGGGTTTGCTGTCGTTATGGATGTCGCTGAGACGCACGGTCCCGGCTCTGAAGGCACTTACAGTTGGGGTGGACTCGCAAGTACCACATTTTGGATTGATCCTATGGAAGATTTAATCGGCATCCTGATGACCCAGTTGATCGGCGCTTCTCCGTTCCACGCCCAATTTCGCGTGCTGACATATCAAGCAATTACGGATTAGACGGGTCTTGTCGGTGGGCTTTTCGACTTTTTTCATGATGCCAAAGTTTGCAAGCCCGTAATGAAATGGAGGGCGGATATACGGGCTGAAGCGTTAAACCCCAAATCCGCCGAACCGAACCGCAAGGAAAATTAAAAAATGAAAATCGCAGTCGTAACCGGTGAACACGGATTTCAGGAAAAGCAATTTGACGCAGTATTTGAAAGTATGGAAGGCATTCAATTCGTCCGGGAAGATCTGGACGATTTTGTAGACGACCCACGCCAAAAGGACTACGATACCGTCGTCTTTTATAACTTTCACCGTCCCTATCCAACGGATGCACAAGCGCAGGCGATTCTTGGTTTAACGGAACGTGGGCAGGGCATGGTAATTCTGCATCACGCCATCTTAGCGTTCCCAGACTGGGATGCCTACTCTGAGATGTGCGGTATCCATGAACGCGATTTCGGCTACTATCCTCGGCAGACGTTGCAGGTGCAAATCGCTGATACAACGCATCCCATCACAGAAGGGCTCGCAGACTGGGAAATGGGCGACGAAACCTATACCATGAAGTCCGCCGGTGATGATAGTGCGATCCTCTTAACAGTCGATCATCCGAACAGTATGGATGTATTGGGATGGGCGCGTGAATACGGCAATTCCCGCATCTTCTGTTTCCAGAGTGGACACGATGATGTTACCTTTTCGAATCCGAGCTTCCGGGAAATACTAAAGCGTGGGATTCACTGGTGTGCTCAAAAGTAGCAGGCACGCGTCGCCGTGCCGTAAAGCAAAAGAGAGGTGCTAATCAGCAATGAGAATTTTTTCTTTTCGTCGATCTGGAAGGAGGAGATGGCACCCGGCACTTCAAATCGCAACGGCTTGTGCTTTTTTCTTACTTTCAACAATACCCACAAACGCAGATGGAGAGAGAACGATGGCGGATACAACGTATTCAGTAGCCGTAGAAACGGTAAGTAGTTTTCAAGTTTACTACATCCAGCAAGATGGAAAGGCTGTCGCTGAGATCGTCCCGGCACTCGGTAATAACTGCTACGCCTTCAGGGTCGCCGATGGGGAGACGTGGTTGAACCTGATAGATGCCCCGCCGGATCTCGCGACCTTGGAGGAACGTCCGACTGCTTACGGCAATCCGATTCTATTTCCTTTTCCCAACCGAATCCGCAACGGCACGTGGCAATTTGAGGCAGAAACCTACCAGTTCGACAAAGCACCGGAGTCCCCTACAACGATCCACGGCTTATTGTTGAATCTCCCGTATCAGGTCGAGAGCCATATCGCCGATGAAAACGGCGCGACACTCGTATGTTCACTTAATTCTCAAGATTTTCCCGATGTCGGTCGCCAGTATCCGTTCCCTTTTAGAATCGAGATTACCTATACGCTCAAAGATGCCGTGCTAACGATGGGGATTGCGATTGAGAACACGGGGGCTCGAAACATGCCGATGGGGTTCGGTATCCATCCCTATTTTAGTGTAGACCTCGGCACCGAGGCGAACGCAGCCGAAGCCGTAATTACCGTCCCCGCTGCGAAGTATTGGGAATTGGACGGGGTTCTCGTGCCAACCGGGACACAGCACGATGTTGCTGACACGCTGGATCTCCGGAATGGGCAGCCGTTCGCGAAACTGAAACTCGACCATGTTTTCACGGACGTTCAATGGGTTGAGGGGTTCAGTCGATGCCGCATAGAAAACAGAGATACCGGCTACGGTATGGTGATGGAATCGGACGCACAGTTCAGGGAGCTTGTTGTCTATACCCCGCCTGATAGGGATGCCATCTGTTTTGAGCCTTACACCTGCCCAACGGATGCTATCAATTTAGAGGCACGGGGGATCCCAGCAGGCGTGATTGTGCTTGCACCTGATGAAACCTTCTCTGGAACCGTCCGCTTTATGCTACAATAACCCGTCACAAACGAGGGACACGTTTTGATGCGTGGCTTATTGATTCTTCCGATTCTGCTTTTAACCGCGCAGCCCGCTATCGCAATTCGGGAAGGCACGGCGACCGCTGCGGTCTTTATTGACCGCTACACGCAATCCGGCGATTTTGGTAGACGTGCCCTCTGGCACGAAGCCGCCGCGGAATGTCTCAAGCGCATCTCTGTTCCGATGAACGAGATCGCACACGCCTACTATACGCTACACGGCTACGAGAAGTGGGTAGCACGCGCCGAAAAAGAGGCGCGTGAGATTCAGGAACTCCACCAATATCACCTGACTCGCGCCGAAGCCGCGTGGCAGAAATTTATGGAAGCGGATTGTAACCCCGATGCCTCTGCCGTGATGAATGCCGAGCGCGAAAAAATCGTGAAATTCATCGCAACGTGGTTACCGCGCTATCCGCATCGGTTTTACGAGTTTGGTATCTATCCAACCTTCTTCAGGAAACAGCGAGAACTGGCAGAACAGAAGGGAGATTACGCCGAAGTCTTGCGGCTTGAAGCCGATGCCGCGGAGATGTGCGCCGCACAGTATCAGCGAATTCCAATCGCTTACGGACTCACGGACTACGAAAAACACCGAGATGCCTATCGTCAATACGCGACCCATCTCCGAAACCTTGCACAGCAGCATCCGAACGCATTACCCCCGGAAGTAGACGCAGGCAAACAGATCCTGGATTTACTGGAAACGCAGCGGGTCCCTTCTCAGGAAGAAGCAAACCTTGTCATTCGGTGCGCAGAATCGGATACGCGGGTCAAAACCGTTTTAGCGGGACAGCGCGCGGTTCACGCGTATCCCGCCTTTCAGGGGTTTGCGTGGGTAGTGTCCTTCTCGAATCACAGTCGCGGGACCCTTGCGATTGCGATTGTTGATGCGAAGGCTCTGAAAGTTTTGGACGTATGTATGCCGAGTTCCGGTGGGAGCGATCTGTAACCGCCTCAGGGGAAACGAAAAAAGATAACGGGAGAGTTCCCTATACCCTCCCGTCATCCTTTTAGCTTGATTAAATGGAGGAGATTAGCGTCGTCCTCAGGACGGGGTAGGTTTAACCTCTGTCCAAGAGGTATTTTAATTATACCCGTTTCTATGCCAAAAAGTCAAGTAAAGTTGCAATTTATATATCTGAAAACAAAAACCCCGTGATTTATGGGACATCCATGGCACATCGAAATCCGACAACGTTGAGACTATTCCTCGGATAATCGCTGATGCGTTCGGCAGTGCGGATGGTATGCGCAGCGCGGTACCATGTTCCGCCCCGTAGGACACGGCGTTCACCGGTGTCAGGTCCCTTCGGATTCCGGAGCGGACTTTCCGTCCCTTGCACGTCGCTGTAATAGGTCGGACTGTACCAGTCCGCGCACCATTCCCAGACATTCCCCGCCATATCATACAAACCGTAACGGTTGGGCGGAAACGTTCCAACAGGGGCGGTAAAAAGGAATCCGTCATTTACATCGGCACGCCGCCACTCAAATTCCGTTTGGCTGTCAGCAAAGTTGGCACTTGTGTGATTCGGTTCGGCATCACCCCAAGGGTAGCGTGCGCCTTCCAAGCCGCCGCGCGCCGCTTTCTCCCATTCCGCTTCCGTCGGTAACCGTTTGTCCATCCATTCACAGTAGGCAGTCGCATCGAACCACGTCACGGTTGTAACGGGTTGATTTGGGTGATTGAAATCCGGGTCGTCCCACGGTTCGTAACCCTGTTTGAGAAGTTCGTAGACAGACGTATAACCGATCCCTCGCGGGGCAGCGTACCCTGTTGCGGCAACAAACACCTGATATTCGGCGTTCGTTACTTCATGCTGATCCATGTAAAACGCATCGAGTTCCACCGTGTGCACCGGCACCTCATCGACATCTCCTGTCGTGCTTCCCATCTGAAAGGTGCCCGCGGGAATCAGCACCATGCCTTCAGGGGGCTTGGATGCTTCTTGCTCAGAGCAGGCATAGTAGAAAAAAACAAGGACGAAATGGAGCAGAAACCCCATCGGAAATCTCTGTTGTGCCCCATCACGCCCTTTTCTTGAATTAGAAATTGTTTTTACTCCAGCCATACAAGAAACACGATACCGCCTGCGGTATCAAACTACCGCTCCGCCTTTACTTTACCCCAGACAGTCGCCAATTTTCCGCGCACTTCAACATCAAGTGCGTCATCGATGTTGCCGCTTGCTTCTTTAACCTGATTTTCATCTAAAGCGACTGAAAACACTGCGATTTCATCGAGCAAACCGTTATACCAGTGTCCGCTTCCACCGCGATGGCCGAGTCTCAAATCTTCCTCTCCAGCAATCAATTTGAGTCCATGCGGTGCTTGATTTATCAGGTCGCCATCAATATAGATTTTGGCATCCTTGCCGTCATAGGTACACACACAGTGTGTCCACTTCTCAGGTTCCGTCGTACCGGCACCAGAATTCATCACCTTATGGGCACCTTCACCGCCCGCAGAGAGTGTAAAGTAGAAGTAGCGACTCCCGCGGTTGACAAAGAGTCCATAGTTTTCCCAGGGTCCGCCTTGCATCCCGTTTGCCATGATACACAACCAACCATTGCCAGGGGCATCGTTCCAATTGACCCAAGCGGCAATCGTGACCTCGTCCTTAATTGAGAGCGAATCAGAACTCTTGATTAAGACATGGTTATCCCCGCCTTTGAATTCCATCGCGTTGCCATATTTCCCTTTGCCCTTCGCAAGGGATGCCTTCATAATTGTGCCATGGTTTCCGTGTTCTGAACCGTCCATAACTTTGTTGCCTTGAACATCGTCAAAAGACATATAGAGGACAAGATCGTCAAGAGGCAATTCTGCCCGCGTTGCTATTGGTAAGAGACAACAAAGCACGAAAGATACAATCATTATCCATTTCATTTATCCGGCCTCCTTATGTTGGTTTCGGTTCTCATAACCTTACGCCGCTCCTTCGTAGTAAAATATACCTTACTTTCTGACAGATGTCAAATTTATTCGGGGGGAACTTCCGTATATCCTTTCGGCAACGGCTTTCCTGCAACGAGGGCAGCTTTCAGCGGACGGACGTGTCGGCAACTGCCACGGTGCGTGAAGCCCGGACAATCACACGTTACATCTGCACCGACAACTTCCAGCGTATAAAATTTGTCCTTTTGCGAAGAACTTTCGGCGCGGTAGACGGTGCGCTCGGGACCCGTCAGCACTTGGGCTAAAGTGCGGATGGCTTCTTCGGAATAGGGACGCAACTGCGCACGCGTGGCTTCTTCGAGATGCAAGGCGTTCTCTTCAAAGTAGGCATCGCTCGCTTGTTGGAGAACAGTGAGCAACTGCGGTTCTTTGACCGCCGCAGCATGCACAGAGAGCGCATTCATCATCCGCTTGAGTTCGCTGAGCACATCCGGTTGACGCGCATTCTCGTCACCGGGGATCAACACCGTGCCTTCAACAAGGGCATCCATCAACGCGGCTTTCGTCTCCAACACAGTCTGCACGAATTCGTCTACTGTGCCGCGCGCGATCATATAGGTGACGTTAACGGTCCCTGTCTGTCCAATGCGATAGGCACGATCCTCCGCCTGCCAATGGTTCGCTGGCACCCAATCTAAATCATTGAAGACGACTTGCCGACCCGCGGTCAGATTGATGCCGACCCCCGCGACGTGCATATTGGCGATGAAAAGTTTGACGTTTTCATCGTTCTGAAACTGATCCACTCGGTCCTGCCGCGCCTCGGTGGGAACTTCCCCAGAGACGAAAACCGATCGGTCACCGAAATGTTTGTGGAACCGTTCCAGCGTATTAAGGAACGCCGTGAAAAGAATGACCTTCTCCCCTTGTTCCAAGGCGTTTTCGACAAACTTGATGGTGTGTCGGCACTTAGCGAACGCGAGTTTTCGACGGGCTGTCGTTAACCTGCCAACCGCTTGTCGGCGTTCCGAATTTTCCGACGCATCTTCAAGCGTCCCAACGGATTCCGGTGCGTCAAACTGCGTTAAGAACTCGCGGACGGCGTTGTTGAAATGCTGGATTGCGTAAGGATGGAGCTCAACGTCCAACCACGTCCGGACTTTGGGGGGCAGATCCAACACCTCATTTTTGGTGCGCCGCAGCATCACACCGTGGAGTTGGACGGTCAATTCCTCAATATTGCTCGCGCCATCTGCGACTAACCCGAAGTCGCCCTGATAGGCATCGCAGTACCGTTTGGCGAAACTGAGAAAACTCTTGCCAAGCGGGTGATCCACCAATTGTAAAATAGGGAAAAGGTCCCGAGGCCGGTTCGTCATCGGGGTTCCCGTTAACGCGTGGACGATCGGTTGACGTTGAAGTGCTTTGACGAGTTTCGCGGCGTTCCGACTGCGTTGGCTCTGGTGGTTTTTTAAGTAATGCGCTTCGTCAAAGACAATACCTTTCCATTCAAACGCGAGCAGCGTTTTAAGGTGTTTGCCAAGGATCTCATAGTTGATGATCACCCAATCTCGGAAGTCGGTTGACGGGAGAGGACCGGGACCCACAATGACGGGGTCAGCCATGGGGAGCACATATTCTATTTCACGTACCCAATTCCGTTTGACAGAGGCGGGACATATCACGAGATAGGGACCCTCGGCTTCTGCTTCAACCATGGCGATGATGGACTGCCGGGTTTTACCGAGCCCCATATCGTCGGCGAGCAGTGCCCGGCGGCGACCGAGCAGGAAAGCGACCCCCTCTATTTGATGTGGATAGAGCCCTTCGGCAATCTCTTCGGCACGTGTTTTAATTTTATCTTGCGGAGGCAGGACGTGGTTTGTAATTTGACGGTTTTCGCTCAAGATCCCCTCCACTTCGTTACGAGCTTCGGTTACCTACCCCTATCAACGAGCCACAGATCGCCTTCACTGACGCTCGCGAGTCGCTTCAACATCACAGCACCCGGGAAATTCGGTGCCATTCCGATGCCCATCGCGAAGATGCGACCGTTGCCTGCAGCATGTTCACCCACAAGCGTGAGATCCGGTCCTGAAATCGTGGTCGGAATGCCGTCGCTAAAGAGAACAACGAGGGTTGGCGCGGTTTTAGCGGTCTCCGTCAATGCCGATAGCATATCGTGGTCGGTCCCTTTTGTGTGGATTTGGGCGTGAATGTCGGCGAGATAGTTTGACGCTGTGGCAACCGTCTGTTCTGTTACCGGAACAAATCCGTCTCGGTAGACAATGAGTTCCGTGCTAAACGCCATGATGTTGAAACTGTCGTGGGGTTCAAGGAATGTTAGCGAATTCCGCATGAGATCTATAATCCGCTTGAGTTTCCGCGGCGGAAGGTTTTGCATACTCGTAGATAGATCAACACAGTAGACAATACGCTGCGGTCCTTCCTGTGCCTCAATGAACCGCACCAACCGACTCTTAAAACGTGCTTTGGCTTTCTTCTCTTTTTTGAAGGGACGTTCGATAACCCTTTGAACACGTGGCGTATTGTCAAATTCGACATTGGTTGCAGTGGGACCGATCGGCTCACCGACATCCTGCGAGTCGAAGGGTTGGAAAGGTGCGGGTTCGGCTGCGGAGACAACGCCCCGAGTGCTGGCGGGTTGATTGCTCGTGAGGATTTTCAGGCGGGGTTGGCTGACATCCCGCGTTCTTCTATGCCTGACTTGCGTGCGTTTCGGAGGTGTCACGCGTCTGACTTTCGGCTTTTCCTCAATGACGAACAGGGCGTTGATGGCATCCGCATTTCGCTGCGGCTGGGTGCTGAACCAGAAAAAGAATCCGAGCACCCCAGCACCGAGGTGCAATAGGACAGAAATAAGTAATGCTTTACTGGATTTCGATTTCATTCTTTTTAATTTTCCTTTACGTTCTTGTTGCAATAGACGACATGAACGCCTCCATGTTATCGCATTGACATCCGCACGGGGGTCTCTAATTTGCGACGGAGGACAACGCCCCACTGCCCAACAACCCATAACGATTTACCATCTTTGGAACGGGTGATGACATAGAGGTTGTTGTCGATATCGGTGTGCTCCTGCTCCCACGTTTCACCGCCATCGGTTGAACGGATGATGATCCCTTCTTCGCCGACCGCGTAGACCTCCTTCTCAGAGAGCGCGATGATACCGTGAAGTGTTTTGTTGACACCCGTTGATTTGGGACTCCAATTAAAACCACCATCCGTCGTCTTGAGGACGATCCCCGCTTCACCAGCCGCCCAGCCTGTCCGCTTCGCAACAAATGAAACCGCATTGAGATCGTAATTAATCTTCGTTTCGTGCAGCCGCCAATACTCACCACCGTTGATGGTACGTTGGGTCACCCCGCTTTTCCCGACAGCCCACCCCAGGGGTGCGAATTTCATATCCACATCCATGAGTGTGTCGTTTGCAGTGGTGCGCTGAGTTGTCCACGTGGGACCACCATCTTTGTTATGGATGATGTATCCGAGTCGCCCGACAGCCCACCCTTCAGAAAACTTGCCGAAATCCACATCGTTCAGTGAGAACGTCCCGGGTGAGTCGCCTTCCATGAAAGGCGGTTGCTCAGGCGTATCCCCTGCCGTCCACGCCACGCCATCTGTCGTATAGAGGACGGTTCCGTCGCGTTGCATTGCCCATCCCCATTTTTCAGGTTCGAGACTCGCAAAGTGAACACCGATGAGGCGCTGGCGCGTCCGACTTCGGAGTGTCTCCCATGTCTGTCCACCGTCTTGGGTTTCCAATAGCACGCCGCTGTCCCCGGCTATCCAACCGTTTTTGTCATCGTAAAAGAGGACCTCTCGGAAGTCATTGCGCTGCTGTTCACCGAGTTGGCGTTCCCATGTATCTCCACCGTCTGCGGTGTGGTAGATACTGCCGCCACTTCCGACAGCCCAGGCGTGTGCTGCGTCCAAGAAGTATACGCTGGCGATGCGGCGGGCACCGCGTCCGCGGCGTCCTCGCGGCTCTGGCGGTGGTGGGGGTGGTTGCTGCTGCCGCTGCACTGTGGGTGGCGTCGCTTGTTCAGCGTTAGGCGGAAGTTCACCTTCAGGGGCGAAACGTCCGGGGCGTTGCCGCTGCGCCCGAAGTCGATTTTGGATTTCCTCCGGGGTTTCATCGTATTGTAACGTCGGTCCCTCTGCTCCCTCTTCCTCCACTTCTTCTGTTTCCTCCATCTCTGGCTCGGATTCTCCGAGTAAAAACGGGTTGAATTCTTCGTTGGATTCTTCCATAGCGAACATATTATCGTCTGCATCATCTCCTGTATCAACAGACACAAGTTTCCAAGTGATCCCTTGGTCTTCGGTGATATACACGCCGCCACCACCGAGTCCCCAAGCGTTGGTATGTGAGTGGAAGGTGATGCCTCGCAGGTTTCCGCGTGTGCTTCGGGTCGTGGTCTGCAATCTCCATGTTTCACCACCGTCCTCAGTCAACAAAGAATTGCCGTTGCCGAGAACCACCCACCCTCGGTTTTCATCAGCAAAGTGGACAGCAACACCCGCTTGATTTGTCTTCGCCTGAATTTTCCAATAATCGCCACCATCAACAGTATGGAGAATAAACCCGCCATCTCGGCGTTGCGGTGTGACTGCCCACCCTACCTGACTGTTGATAAAGTGTATGTCGGTGATGTTTGCCAGTGTGGTTCCGGTCTTCTGGATTTTCCATGTTTTGCCGCCATCCGCGGTATGCACGAATTGCCCGATCGTTCCTCCGAGCCAACCTTCATTGGCATTTAGGAAATGCATTGTGCTAACGCGTGGTAGGTTCTGCTTGGTTGCCTGAAGAATCGGTCGCCACGTTTCACCCCCATTTTCGGTCTGAAGTAAAATACCAGTCCCAAGGATTCGTCCGTGTTTTTCATCAGAAAATTCGACCTGGCGTAGGTTTTCACTGACACCGCTGTGTTGTGGCAGCCATGTCTTGCCGCCGTCTGTGGTATGTGCGATTGCGCCCCCAGAACCGACTGCCCATCCGTTCTGTGCATCCACAAAATACGTATCGGCAAAGTTCGTTCGCCACGTTGCTTGACGAATAATGTCCCAATGATAGGCAACGGGTTCAACAGGGATTTCCTCTTCAGCCGTGATAATTTCTGGTTCTTCGGCGACAGGTGGCAATTTTGCTGGCAATTCCGCCTCTTCAATAGAGTAACGCATCGCAATTCCACCCTTACCGACAGCCACGACACCGTCGGGTGAGAGTGCGAGTCCGTAGAGGTCGTTATCGGTGCCGCTCTCTTGCACTTCCCACTTTTTGCCGCCGTTGACAGTGGTGAGCATCACACCGTCATCACCCACGATTAATCCGTGTTGTGTACCCGCAAAATAGAGTTTATTTAGGTTTGCTTGCGTGCCGCTGCGTTGGAAGTTCCACCGCTCTCCGCCGTTTGTCGTATGTAGAATTTCGCCAAACTGTCCGACAATCCAGCCGGTGTTTTCATCCGCGAAGTAAACGGCATAGAGTTCATTGAAGGTCCCAGTCGCCTGCTGGTTCCATGTCAGCCCGCCATCTTCCGTCGTGAGGCAGACCCCGGGCCATCCGATAGCCCACCCTTTCTTTTCATCAAGAAAAAATACACCCTTTAGCATCAAGGAGAGAAAATCGCCCGTGGCGGTTTGTGAAAGCCACGTTGTGCCGCCATCAATTGTGTGTATGATACTCCCGAGATCCCCGACAGCCCAACCGACTTGAGGACTAATGAAGTGGACAGACCGGAGTGTAAAGGCAGAAGGCCCGCGCTGGCGTTCCCAGTTCGTGCCGCCATCACTTGTGTGGACGATGAGTCCACGTTCACCGACAGCCCAGCCGTGCTTGTCCGTTGCGAAATAAATGTTCCAGATGCCGTCCCAGATATCCGTTTCAATTTCGTTCCAAGTTTGTCCGCCATCCTCGCTCATCGCCATAGTCCCGCGCCTACCGACTGCAATGGCGCGATTTGCATTCGTAAATTGGACATTCTGTAGATCATTCGCAGTCGTTCCACTGGTCATCTCCCATGTCGCCCCGGCATCCGTCGTGTGTAAAATAGTGCCGTACCACCCAATCGCCCATGCCTCTGTAGGTGTCGTAAACTGGATGCCAGTCAAATTGTTTTCGGTGCCACTGTCCATCAATTGCCAGTTGTCGCCACCGTCCTCGGTCCGCGTAATAAAGCCGACATCTGCTACGGCGATCCCGTAATTTTCATCTGTGAAATGGATACTGTTGATGGTATCTCGGACGTGTCCATTAATGAGTGGAATCCGACTATCTTGGCGTTGCCAATTGACCCCAGCGTTCGCTGTGTGGAAGATAGAGCCGTCACTGCCGACAATCCAGCCCTCGTTATCGCTGACGAAGAAGACCTGTTTATTGTCGTTGATCATTCGGTCGCGTTCACCTGCAAAGCGGTTACTCTGCTCTCGCCACGATTCGCCCCCGGTTTTGGTATGAAGAATTCTATCGTGAGTGCCGACGACCCATCCTGTGGAATCGCTAACGAACCAGACCCCGTTGAGCATAAATTCGCTGACGTACTCGAACCGTTTCCACGCTTTTCCGCCGTTCTTGGTATAGAGGACATCCGAATCTTCTCCAACGATCCACCCCTCTTTTGAATTGGCGAAATACACATCAAGGAGCATCGCCGAGGTGCCGCTTCGTTGCAGCGTCCAGTGTTTACCGCCATCGTCAGTTACCGCAACTAACCCTTCATCGCCAACCGCCCAACCATTGTTTGCGTTCGTAAAGTAGACCGCCTTGAAGTCTAAGGAGGCATCGGGTATGCGATATCCAACGCCTGTTGTGTCAACTTCTTGTTGCTTCCACGTTTTTCCGCCATCCATTGTATGAATAATTAGCCCTTTTTCCCCGACAACCCATCCCTGTTTGTGATTGACGAAGTGCAGATCCGTGAAGTGTGTCTCCCAATCCGCCTTTCGGGTTGCCTCCATCTTTACACAACCGTTAAAAACGAACAAGATGCCAAGCAGCAGTGGCATGACAAAACTATTAACAGCGAGTTTTAACGCATACAACACGCCAAAACGGGTTAGATTACGTGCCAAACTCATTTTTCCCTCCGATTGTTTGTTCTTTCCACATTAAGCCGAGCTCACATTAAGATATTTAGGCAAATGCCTTCAACCTTTTGTTCATCATTAATTAATAACCGCTGCTGTCCCCAAATAAGCCGGAGCGTGCGATAGCGATACCAATCGCAATAAGAACGGGTAACGCTATCGCTGCTATCTGGACAAGGGTAGAACGCCATGCACCAAGTCTCTGAACGACCGCTATCCGCCCGATGGGTGCGAAAAAGAGTGAGATCGCTAACAGCACAGCACTTGCCGCTGGCACCTCCTCAAAAAAATAACCGTTCATCCAGATACCTGCAAGAAGGAGTGTCACGACGGGGGACGCACCGGATGGAAAGAGGTCCCAGCTACTGGGACGCCGTTGTAGAACAAGCACCATAATCCAACTCACGGCGAAAAGTGCTAAGAGAATACCGCCGTGTTGCGCTAATCGCAGCGTCCCGGAGACCGCGAGGATTAAAGCAGTTCCACCAGAAATCCCAAAATATACAAAGGAACGGGCAGCACTTGTCGGTAAGCGCGTAAAACTCTGCTGGACCAGATGCCAAAAGATAAAAATTACAGCGGCGAGACATACCCACCAGACGATCCCTTCAAGGGGTCCCCATGTATACTTAAATGCTGAGTTCAGAAGCAACCGTGGTATAGCAATCGACAGCACGACTTGGACGCACACGCGTCCCCAAAGCGAAAGATGCCAAAAACATCCAAGGATCCCCCCAAGTACAGCGAAATAGGGAAGCCACTGGACACCCTCACGCGGCGGGAAGGGCGGCAAGCCTTCCAAACCGATATAGCCAACGATGTATCCAGCACCCAACGCGACGGCGATGCGGCACCCGGAGGATATACCGGTTCCGCCTATAGTGCCATCTCCATCTTCTTTAGAGACCAAAGACCTTGCGAACACAAGAATCCCGCCGGTGACAACAGCCGGTAGCAGTAAACCGAGGATCAGTTGTTTGAATATTAACACCGCCAATATCCTCTGTGTGTTTTGGGACATCAATGCATTTAAGACGCATTGATGTCCTATTCCGTTCATTCAACGCCTTGCGAATTACTAAAAAACTACTTTTGCGCGGCTTCAATACTGACGGTGATTCGGATGTCGTCGCTGACGGATCCCATCCCGTAAGTCATACCGAATTCGCTCCGCTGAATCGTAAAGGTGCTCTCAAAGCCGATCAGGGATTCACCCTGTCTGCCTTGACCTCGCCCTGTAATTTCAACGTCCACCGTGACCGATTTTTTAACACCGTGCAGTTCGAGGTCGCCTGTGACCTCCAACACATCCTCTTTCCCCTCTTTCGCACTGACTTTCGTGCTTTTGAAGGTAATAACGGGAAACTGCTTCGCACTAAAGAAGTCGGAACTTCTGAGATGCTGATCTCGTTTTTCGTTGCCAGTATCAACGCTCGCTGCCTTGACTTCAAATTCTACCATGTTGTTGGACACGTCCGCGTCCATCGTGATCTTGCCGGTGAATTCGTTGAATCTGCCATAATTGTAACTAACACCGCTGTGTTTTGCGCGAAAAATTATCATCGAATGTGCTGCATCAATTTCGTATGTATCTGCGGCATTTGTGAGTTGTATATTTCCAGTGAAGCCGATGATAAGTAAGGCTAAAATAACACCAGCAGCATAGGGAATTTGTCGGGGGCGTCCTGAGCGAATTTTCATTGAGAAAAATCTCCTTGATTCAGTTGATAGTTAAGTTTTGTTAAGAGTATATTGCCGTGTATTCGGCAAAATCAGTATATCGTATTTTTTGACAGATGTCAACGTGAAATGTTCTGCATAACATTTTTCTTGAATTCCATTACGAAATTGTGATATAATTATTAAATTAAAAGCGTGTCAACTGTGCTATCTTGGGTGAAGTTTACCGAAATGGTGTAATGAGAGGGAGGGTTTTTAACAAATATGAAAGCATCGCGATCAAGGTTTATGATTCATTTAGGGGTGTATCTGCTCTGTTTTGTAGCATTAAGCCCGTATGTAACGGCAGACCAGCACGCGACAGATTCAGCCATCAGTTACCATTCCCAAATTGTCCCACTTCTCAAACGGAGTTGTCAAGGATGCCATCACCCCGGCGATCCGAACGGCGATTTGATTGTGACAACCTACGCAGATCTCAAGCAGGGTGGAATGGCGGGGAATGCAATTGTCCCTGGAAAACCGGATGAAAGTCTCCTTATCGAACTCATCTCCGGCGATGAACCGGCAATGCCCCAAAACATGGAACCCCTCTCAACCGAAGAGGTCGAATTATTCCGACGCTGGATTCTTGAAGGCGCGCCGGACGACACACCCACTGAAGTCGACGATATGGGTGAGGGAAACTATCCGACTTACACAGTGCCGCCCGTGGTTACCGCGCTGGCATACTCGCCTGATGGTGGCACCCTCGCGGTGTCCGGGTTCCGCGAAATTTTGTTATATGACACAACGAACTTTGAACTCAAAGCGAGACTCGTAGGCAAAGCGCATCGTATAGAATCGCTGACGTATACGGCAGACGGAAAGATCTTAGGCATGGCAGGCGGCTCCCCCGCACAATTCGGCGAAGTGCAACTATGGGATACCGCAACAAATACGCTCATCAAAGCGATACGTTCCAGCTATGACACCGTGTACGGTCTCTCCTTCTCACCAGATGCCAGTCGCGTCGCCTTCGGATGTTCGGATCAGACGGTCCGCGTTCTGTCCGTTGAAGACGAGAAAGAACTGATTAAGTTCGACAACCACAGTGACTGGGTTTTCGGCACGATTTTCTCTACCGATGGTTCCCATTTCGTGAGTGCGGGGCGGGATACCGCCCTCAAGTTGGTTGAGGTAGACACAGGTTCTTTCGTTGACGATATCAACTCCAGTAACAAAGGTTACGGAGAAATCAACACTATTGCCCGGCACCCGACTGAAGATTGGGTTCTAAATGGCGGTGAAGACCGGATTCCACGACTCTATAAAATCTTTCGTGAAATACGGAGAGATGTAGGTAACACAGATTTCAATCTCATCCAAGCGTATGAAGCACAATCAGGTACGATTGAAGGGGTCGCGTTTTCGGCAGATGGCAGTCGGTTAGCTACTGGTAGTACAGGTGGTGAAGCGCGTGTCTATAACACAGAAGCCGGAACGCGTTTAGCAAGCATGCAAGGCGATACAGTTGGTGTTTTCGCTGTCTCGTTTCATCCGGATGGCACGCAGCTCGCTACAGGCGGCTTTGATGGAAAGATTCGGATATTTGATACCGCTACCGGTAAACTCCTGAATGCCTTTATGTCTGTCCCGATCGAACCCGCGGGAAGTCAGGATGTCGCTCTGGTAGTGACAGGCATGACGTGAGCGGCTTGCGTCGCCAAAGTGCAGGATGCACTTACACAACATCAAAGCGTTATTAGCGTTGAAGTCACTCTCCCCGATCAAGCCGTTATTAAAGTCCGAAAAAATACTGCAACTGCGGACGATCTCGCAGACATCGTGAAAGCCACAGGATTTAGTGCAAGGGTTAAGTAAGGCACAACTGTCATCGCCCTTGCCGCCCTTATCAAGAGTTTCTTTCTCTAATCCGCAGATACACAAAGGTTGATATGGCTGCTAACACGCCGAATATCCTCTGGGTTTGCACGGATCAACAGCGTTACGATACAATCGGTGCATTAAGGAATCCGTATGTGTTCACACCGAACATCGACAATTTAGTGGCGGAAGGGGTCGCGTTCACGCACGCGTATTGTCAAAGCCCTATCTGTACCCCGAGCCGAGCGAGTTTTCTCACGGGGATGTATCCAAACGCAACACACGCGATCCGCAACGGAAACGATTTTTTTCCAAATGCGTATCCCCTTGTAACGCGCACGCTTGCAGACATCGGCTATGATTGCGGATTGATTGGCAAACTCCATCTTGCGAGTGCTTACCGCCGGGTGGAACCCCGCGTAAACGACGGCTACCGGTACTGGCAATACAGCCACGCCCCACGCGATGATTGGGAATACGGACACGACTACGCCGATTGGGTGCGCACGAAGGGATACATTTTAGGCGAACTGAACCGGAACCCAGAAGGCGTGCCAGCGGCGTTGCATCAGACGACATGGTGCGCGGAAAAGACGATTGAATTCATTCGCGAAGATCGGGATTGTCCGTGGCTCGCGAGTGTCAATATCTACGATCCGCATCCGCCGTTCAATCCACCACAGACACATCGAGAACAATATAATCCGGCGGAAATGCCAGAGCCACTCTTCCAAAACAGCGATCTGGAACAGCAGACCCGGCTACAAGCAGTCGATTTTCAATCCAAAGCGCGGACACCTGATGAACTGGACATTCGGAGTCCAATTCTACCCCAGACCCCGCGTCAAGAAGCAGACGCGGTCGGGGCAAGAGATGCCAAAACACTCGTAGCTGCCTACTACGCCATGATCCAACTGATTGACGAGCAGTTCGGTAGGATCCTTGAAGCACTTGATGAAACAGGACAACGGGAAAACACCGTCATCATTTTCACAAGTGACCATGGAGAGACACTTGGCGACCATGGACTCATCCAAAAGGGATGTCGGTTTTACGAGGGTTTGGTCAGAGTGCCACTGATTTTCTCATGGGAGAGGCAATTTGCGAGCGGACTCAAGAGTGACGCACTCGTTGAACTCGTTGACAAAGCACCGACGCTTTTGGAATTGGCAGGCTTAACAGTCCCCGAGGAGATGCACGGCAGATCACTCCTGCCGATGCTCCGAGGCGAAGCGGATCCGAACCATCACCGGGATTTCGTCCGATGTGAGTATTACGACGCTGTGGATCTGCCCGATCACACTTTCGCAACAATGTACCGAAATGAACGTTATAAATTAGTCGTGTATCACGGACACGAAGAGGGTGAACTCTACGACCTCGTCAATGATCCGGACGAGTTTGAGAATCTCTGGCATGTCGATGCAAAACAGGGGGTCAAATTTGAACTCTTAAAACAGAGTTTTGATGCATCCATGCTCGCCATGGACAGAGGCTCCCGGCGCGTGGGACCGATGTGAAATCTTGAAGGAATTGTGATGGAATGGGTTGCAATTACCACGTTTGCAGTGTTTATCATTCGACTCAGGATAGTCACTGGAAATTCGATATACCACGCTAGCAAAGATTGAGATAAAACGGAATTATGCTTGAGCGAAACACTATTCATTGTGGCGATATGTTTAATCTACTGAAAGAGATTAAAGACGCTTCGGTGGACCTGATTGTGTGCGATGGACCGTATGGCATAACAGGGAATTCGTGGGACGAGATTTCCTCAATTCAGGAATTTAATCTCACGCTTATCCAAAATTTCGCGCCGAAACTGAAGGCTGGAGGCGCGCTCTATCTGTTTGGGAAACCGGATTGTATTGACTTCATCGACTATCGAGAATACTTAAATCTGCGTTCAAAAATCGTATGGTATCAACCGAGTCGGCTCGCACAGGGACGCATCAGTTACACGAATAACTACGACATTATCTGCTACTTCATCAAGGGCAAAAAGCCGCGGTGCTACAACTTGGACGCTATCAGAGTCTCGCAACTTGTTGAGTTAGCGCATCGGAGTCGGTGCGAAAATGTGCCATCGGTAACGAACGGCAAATTTGGCAAGACGAAATACAATCCGAAAGGAAAGAATCCCGGCGATGTCTGGGGCGATATAAAGCAATTAACTTATAAATCCAAGGAATTGGTGAGCAGGAAAGCCCTTAATACAATCCAAAAACCGGAGAGACTCATTGAACGGATCGTATTGGCGAGTTCATCACCGGGGGATTTGGTTCTGGATCCCTTTGCGGGTGTCGGCACTTGTCCTGTGGTGTGTCAGCGGCATCAGCGGAATTTCATTGGGTTTGAGATTGAACCGAGTTTCGTGAAAGCGGGGAATAAAAGGCTTCGTGAGTGCCATAATGGATCATGTCTGTCTGTATCGGGATAGTATCCACGCGTTCTACGCCAAAAACCTTGACAAAAACGTTGTTGCATGATACTATTTATCGTAAATCAGAGGAAAAAGGAACCTGATACGAACACCAACGCCATCTTTGAGGATGTTATCAGTCGGTATAAGCCTCCGCACGCTACTTTCGTGTAAAGATACAAGGGGTACTCATGGAACGAATTTTTAAATGGCAAGATTTGGCTCACACGTCTCGCCAAATGGTATTTTGCTTGACATTTCTTCTCCTTTGTGGTATGAGTATTGGCAACGCAGCCATGGAAGTCGGGTTTATCTGTCTCGGTGATAAGGGCAACTTTACTGAACCCGCATTGGCGTTTGCTGAAAAGACGTTCAAAACAAAACAACTCGCCAAAGCAGACTTGCAGAGTGCCACATTCAAGCAGTTCGGCGTTATCTGGTGGCATGATGGCGATAGCGATCCGGGCGGATTATCCAACGCAGAAATTGATGCATTTTTAGATTACGCTGAAAGTGGCGGTGCTGTGCTGCTGACGGGCGCGGCTATCCGGTATGCTACGCTGTTGGGATTAGAAGACGCGCAACCACGGAAATTTGGACCCGTTGAAAACGATGGAAGCAATGTCGGTATCATCGTCCTCAAAGAGACACTGGAACTCGGGTTGGTAGACGGACTGAAGAATGTTGATGGAAAAACACCGAAAGTTGACGATTGGATTCAAGTCAATTCAACCGGATACCCAGTCAGTGGTGACTATTTCGACACGATTTGGGAGAATTTTACGACGCTCGCACACGCTTGGGAGCAGGGGACCAACTACAAGGACAGGATTGCAGCGTTCGGCTATTGGGAGGCTGGTGCCGGAAAGGTATTCAATATGAACTGGCGACTGCCGAACTACCACAAGAATAATGAGGATATCGAACAACTGGAGAAACTCACAGAAAACGTCATTAATTGGTTAGCAAGTGAATCGGAATACGCGGCGGTTTCCGCTGGCGGTAAGCTCCCAATTGTGTGGGGACGATTGAAGAATAGCCATTAACTGTGATTCACATTGTATCAGCATTTGCAAATCTACTACATTTTCCCGTAAGCCCACACGCGGCTTGCGTAGCAATAATAACAAATTTTAGTTTGATTGCCTAAAAAGGATACTCTACCATTGGATACTCTAAAAACACAAACAGACGCACAATCGAATTTACCGGAGGGGGTCAAAGCACGCCTGGATCAAGGAAACCTAACCGGAGACATAGCATTTTCAGCAGATGGCACGCAACTCGCTGTCGCCTGCGACATCGGCGTTTGGGTCTATGACGTGGAGAGCGGTCTTGGACTTAACCTCCTCGTTGAGCACAAGGAATACGTCAGATGTGTCGCATATTCCCCTGACGGCAGCGCGATTGCCAGCGGGAGTATAGACAACACGGTAGTTTTATGGGACGCGACGACTGGAGCTCCGACAGCGACGCTTATCGGACATACGGATGCTGTTAGGAGTGTTGCATATTCCACGGATGGTGCCACCGTCGCAAGTGGAAGTCCTGATGGGACAGTGCGGTTATGGGATGCCAGCACAGGAACGGCTAAAAATACACTCACAGGGCGCGCAGACTCTATCAGATGTGTTAAATATTCCCCAGATGGAAGCACCCTCGCCGCTGGAACTGGAGACGACACAGTGGAATTGTGGGACGCTACGACCGGAAGGCACAAAGCAACCCTCAAGGGGCATACACATATTGTCGATTCGATTGCCTATTCCGCTGATGGAGCGGTGCTTGCGAGCGGAAGTATTGACGGCACGGTTCGGTTGTGGAATACAGATACAAGGGAATTGATAACGACCCTGACGGGACATGCCGGTTATGTCTGGGGCGTGGCTTACGCACCTGATGGCAAAACCGTCGCAAGTGGTGGGAATGACAACACGATTCGTTTATGGGATGTTGAGGCAGCAGCACTTAAAGCAACACTCACAGGACATACAGGGAGTGTTAGGAATGTGGCGTATTCTCCTGATGGGAGCGTCCTCGCCAGTGGCAGCGACGACCACACCGTACTTATTTGGGATATCACGTAAATCATTAACATAGATTGTCCCGCAAGCCCACACGCGGCTTGCGTAACAGATAATAAGTTGGCGAAAGTTCAAAGTTACGAAGTGTGCAAGTGTGCGAAAGTTGCGAAGTTACGAACTTTACAGATTTTAGAACGCTTTACTGACTTTACTTAAGGTAAAATTAAAAAAGGAGGCGGGCTTCCTCTCCTACCTGAAGGCAAGGGGCTCCAGCCCGAAGATTAGATGAAACCCAGGTTTAACTTTGTAACAACATTCCTTGTTGCATTTTCCATCTGTCTCGCGTTCCAATTGACAGCGGCGAGTGAGATGGAGCAGCCTGTGAGCGCAGAAGTTCCAACGGTGCAAGCGTTGAAAGTTCATCCTGAGTCACTGACATTGGAGCATGCACGCGACGGTAGACGGGTGCTTGTGTCAGGAAAAACGAAAAGTGGCATGTATGTAGACGTAACACCTTATGCCACACTGACCCCCACCACCGCAGGGGTGAAGGTATATGAAGATGGTTATATCTTCCCGATGGCGGTTGGCACAACGAAAATTAAGGTGACGGTTAAAGGGGTCAGCACTGAATTGCCCGTGACTGTTAAAAGCATGGATGCACCCCCTGTCAGCTTCGTGCGAGATGTTATGCCGCTCTTGAGCCATGCTGGATGTAATAACGGCACATGTCACGGTGCAGCAAAGGGCAAAAATGGGTTCAAACTCTCACTCCGTGGCTACGACCCCGATTTCGACTATGAACTCTTGATTGAGGACATATCCGGACGGCGGTTCAACCGAGCATTTCCCGAACAGAGTCTGATGTTGCTAAAACCGACATCGGAGGTGCCGCACAAAGGTGGGCAGGTCATCGTTCCAGGAGATCGGGATTATGAAATTATCCATCAATGGATAGCGGAAGGTGCTATTCCTGACGTTCACACCACAAAACGCGTCGAAAGGTTAGAAGTCATACCAGATTCGGCTGAACTCGCAATGCCGGGTATGAAGCAACAACTCATAGTGATCGCACACTATCCCGACGGCACAACACGGGATGTCACCCGTGAAGCGAAATTCACAAGCAGCCTCAATGAGGTGGCGAAGGTCACAGACAACGGTGTGGTAACCGCAGAACGCCGCGGCGAAACAGCGATCCTCACCCGATACGAAGGTGCCTATAGCACGAACGGCATCATCGTTATGGGCGACAGGAGCGGTTACAAGTGGGTCAAAACCGCTGAATACAACTACATTGATACGCACGTTCACAATAAACTGAAGCGGATGAAAATCCTACCTTCTGAACTCTGCACAGATGAAGAGTTTGTCCGACGCATCTATTTCGATTTAACAGGGCTCCCACCGACGCCAGCACAGGTGCGGAGTTTCTTGACCGATACCACAGCCTCTAAAGTCAAACGGGAAAAACTCATCGATACTCTCGCCGAGACCTCAGAGTTCATCGACCACTGGACGCATAAATGGGGCGATCTGTTGCAGTCTAACCGTAAATTCCTCGGTGAGCGTGGGATCTGGCTCTTCCAGCAATGGATCCATCAAGCCATTGCCGAGAATCGTCCGTATGACGAGTTTGTGCGAGATCTGATTACCGCAACCGGTAGCACTTACACGAATCCCGCAGCGAACTATTTCCGCGTTTCCCGTGAATACACGGCTGCAGTGGAAAATACGACGCAACTTTTCTTAGGTGTTCGATTCTCATGCAACAAATGCCATGACCATCCGTTTGAAAAATGGACGCAAAACCAGTACTATGAATTCGGGGCGTTCTTCGCGGATGTTAAAGTTAAACCGGGTCAACTTCCCGGCGATGAGATCGTCTACGCCAATTACAGTCCAGAGCCTGTAAAACACCCCCGGACGTTAGCGGTGGTTGAACCCTCAGTCCCGTTCGGAGAAGTCGCAGCGGAAACAGACGACAAACGCGAAATGCTTGCAGCGTGGCTCACCGATGAAGAGAATCCGATGTTTGCTCGGGCAGGTGTGAACCGTATCTGGAGCTACTTCATGGGACGCGGAATCATCGAACCTGTGGACGATATCCGCACAAGTAATCCACCCACTAACCCGGAATTGCTTGACGCATTGACAAAGGATTTCGTGGACAGCGGGTTTGACATGAAACATATCATGAAGACAATCACACGTTCCCGAACCTACCAACAGAGCATCACAACGAATAAGTGGAACAAGGCGGATACGATCAACTTTTCGCACGCAGCTGCCAGACGTTTGACGGCAGAACAGTTGTTGGATGCGATTGGGATCGCGACAGGAAGCCGACCACGGTTTGAAGAGATGCCGAAAAAATTCCGGGCAGTGCAGTTGCCAGACAGCAAGGTCAAAGATGACGGATTCTTGAAGTTGTTTGGCAGACCTGAGCGCGAAACTTCGTGTGAATGTGAACGGACCACCGAGGTCAGCCTCGCACACGCAATGAACCTTATTAATGGACCGACGGTTGCAGAGTCCCTCATTGATCCTGAAGGACGTATTGCACAACTCATCAAAACGAATCATGATGACCGAGTTCTCGTCGAGGAACTCTATCTCGCAACGCTTTCTCGGTTACCGGAGAAGAACGAATACGCAGTAGCGATTGAGCACCTTGCGAATGCCGAATCTAAGGAAGAAGGTGCGCAAGACTTGTTGTGGGCACTCATTAACAGCCCCGCTTTCTTATTCAATCGCTAATTAGTTATCAGTTTTCGGCTATCAGTTAAGAGAGGTTTGTAACAATTACCTCAAACTTTGAGGGCTTCAAAAAGCGGTAAACCGTTATAGAACCTCTTCACCGACAACCGAAAGGGTTGCGTCAGCAACCCGTACTGACAACCGACAACCATAACGGAGGAAACAATCGATGTTATCGTTACCACAACTACCCGGACGCTTATGTGACGGGTTCTCACGTCGTGAATTTCTACGTGTCGGTGGTGCGGCGATGCTCGGCATTAGTTTGCCACAGGTATTGTCACTCCAAGCCAACGCGAATACAGCGGTTGACCCCGCCAAGCCGCTCAACGGATGGGGGAAAGCCAACTCGGTCATCCTTCTTTTCTTACAAGGCGGTCCGAGCCACCTTGACATCTGGGATCCGAAACCGGAAGCGCCGTCGAATATCCGCGGTGAATTCAATCCGATCCCGACCAACGTGCCAGGAATCCAGTTGTCTGAAACGATGCCGCGCTTGGCACAACAGATGGATAAAGCCTGTCTGATCCGTTCCGTAAGTTACACACCGGCAGGACTGTTCAACCATACCGCTGCGATGTATCAAATGGTAACCGGTGAAACGCCGGACAAGGTCGCGCCTTCGGGACAGCTCGATCCGCCGTCTCCAGCCGACCATCCGAATGCCGCATCGCATATCGCAAACTATCGTCCACCCGATGAACCGATGCTCGCGGCAGTCCAACTTCCGCGTCCGATGCAAGAGAGTAACATCATCGGTAAAGGTGGAAACGCTGGTTTCCTTGGTAGGGCATACGATCCGTATTTCCTCTTCCAAGACCCGAATCAGGAGATTAACCTCGACGATTTGAGTTTGCGTCCAGAGGTGCCGCCGGTGCGTTTGAAACGTCGGAAAAACCTCCTTGAGACGATTAACAAAGGGATGCCCGAAATTGATAAGGTCGCAGATTCCTACGCCTTGAACGAATATTATGAGAAGGCGTATAATCTGATCCTGTCGCAGCGGGCACGCAACGCGTTCGACTTGTCTCAAGAGCCCGATGAGATGCGCGATAAATACGGTAGACACACGTTTGGACAGAGCGCACTCCTCGCTCGCCGTTTGGTGGAAGCAGGCACCCGTTTCGTGCAGGTGAACTGGCCCTCTGTTGCTAACGGGGATCCGAATACCACGGCATGGGATACGCACGCAACGAACTTCGGTCCGTTGAAGAACCTCCACTGTCCGAAGTTAGACAGTGCTGTCTCCTCACTCCTGGAAGACTTGGATCAACGCGGTATGTTGGAAGATACACTCGTCTTAACGATCGGTGAATTCGGACGCTCGCCGCGGATGGGTATTAGCACCTCCGGTAACAGCAACGCGCCTGATGGACGCGATCACTGGCCCTATTGTTACACGGGTCTGATTGCGGGGGCTGGTGTTCAAGGTGGACAGGTCTACGGGAAATCCGATGCAACAGGCTCAACGCCACTTGAGAACCCGGTGCATCCGACAGACATCCTCGCCACGGTCTACCATACACTCGGTATCGACCCGCACACCATCGTGTACAACCACTTGGATCAGCCACGTGAGTTGGTGAAAGGCGAACCGATTGCTGGAATCTTTTAACTGATTATCAGGACATTGGCTGTCAGCTATCAGTGAAGAGGGTTTTTGATGAACCTACCCTTTTTGCTGATGGCTGACCGCTGCCTGCTGACCCCTATTCTTCCGCTGACTTTTCAAACATGAGGTAATTAAAAATGCCGAATACGCTATTTCGGAAACATAGAAGACGCTCGAATGGAAGATTGGAAGACGGGAAGATTGGGTACGCATCTTTCCATCCTTCCACCCTTCCACGCAAGTCCTTTCTCGTCATAGCGATCTATCTCCTAACGATTGGTTTCGCATACGCCCAGGTTCAACCGACCTTGACGGCTGTCTTCCCTCAAGGCGGTCAACAGGGACGCAGTGTAGAAGTCACACTCACAGGCACAAATCTCGGCACAGCAACGGCGGTGTGGTTCAGTGGGAAAGGTATCACCGCGGAAATTAAAGAAAAAACCGGGCAAGCCGCCGTTGTTTTCAACGGTGTTGGTGTTTCTGGAAATATTCCGAGCGACGCGCAGTTGGTCGCATTGCTGACGATTGCCAGCGACGCACCGTTAGGTATCCAAGAGATACGCGCCGTCACGCCGTATGGTGTTTCCAATGCAGGCAGCTTCGTCGTTGGAAATCTGCGAGAAATCATTGAAGAAGAGACAGCCGCATCGGAGTCGGAAACCGCGTCTACAATGGAAACCGACTGGCTCGCCCTGCCGGTTACCGTGAACGGCACCATCGCTTCAATCGACGATGAAGACAGTTTCACCTTTCAATTGAAAAAGGAAGCGCGACTTATCTGTGAAGTGGCAGCACAGCAAATCGGCTCGTTGCTGGATTCCTACCTCGTTCTCCGAGATGCGAATGGGACTGAGGTCGCCAACAGCGGTCTTGGCAACGCCTTTGACTCCGTTTTGGATTACACAGCACTTGAAACCGGGAAATACACGCTCCACATCCGCGATATTCGTTACAAAGGCGGAGATGGATACGCCTATCGTTTGAGCATCGGTGAATTACCCTATCTTGAGACGATCTTTCCGCTTGGTGGACAACGCAGCACTGAGAATACAGTCACTGTCACCGGTGCGAACCTTGAAATGGTAGAATCCATACAAGTTTCAATAGGTGCTGAAACACCGGCAGGCGAGCAATCCTTGCGGGTCCAGACACCCTCTGGATTGGCTACCAATTCACACCCGTTTGCTATCGGTAATTGGAGGGAGATGGTGGAGACTGAACCGAATAACACAACGGGAAATGCGAACGCCGTAACGACACCGATAACACTCAATGGGAAAATCGACAAATCCGGTGATGTTGACTATTTTTCGTTTGAAATTGAAGAACCGCAACTCCTCGTTTTTGAGGTAGAGGCAAATAAACTGTCATCAAAACTGGATGCCCTCCTCACGCTTTACGGACCGGGAAAACCCCAAGGCGAACACAAGCAAGCCTCGGAAGAAATGGCATGGGATGACAGCAAAGAACAGGTCTTGATGATAAACGACGACGGCATCACTGCCGATGCCCGTATTGACTGGAATTTTGAAGAAACTGGAAAGTACTCTGTCGCTATTCGAGATCTGAACGCTCAAGGCGGTGAAGCCTACCCGTACCGATTAAACATCCGCCCGTTGGAACCAGACTGCGAACTCAGTGTGGTTGCGCTTGACCTTCGGAATCAACCGACTGCTCTGGATAACCCGCGCGTCAGCAGAGGCAGCAGCGTTACATTGCAGGTTGATGTTACGCGTCTTGACTTATTTGATGGTCCAATTCGCCTGCTTTGCCCAGACCTTCCGAAAACATTCGATGTAAGTCCGACCATCGTTGGCGCAGACCAAGCGCGAGCAATGCTTACGATAACAGCTCCATCGGATGCTTCACTTGGACTCATGCCGCTCTCTATCGTTGGGGTTTGTGCTGTCGGAGGTCGCCAGATAGAGCGCGTTGCCACGCCGTCTCCAATCCTGCTTACCGTGATGGATGCACCGGAATTCACGCTGACGCTCGCAGAGATAGGCTTAAGTGCTATCCACAACAAGACGGTTGATCTTCATGTGACAGCAACACGACGCGATGATTTCGTCGGTCCGATCGCGTTATCGGTATCAGGACTTCCAAATCGCGTTTCGGCACTTCCTGATCCTGTTACCGAAAAACCTGTCACTCTTGCAGAAGGCGAAACAGAAGCAATGATTTCGGTTAAAGCCGGGACTTTTGAACGGAGAGAGGAATTTTCCGTCCTGCCGACACCCGGTACCAGTTATATTTCAGTTACCGGAACGGCGACTGTCAATGGCGAGGCGGTCAAACAATCGACCCCTGCTATCCCTTTGACGATCGTCGAGGCACCCTTTATTGTCACGGTTGAGCCGTTGCGCTTTAGCATTGTCTTCCCAGCAACGGAAACTTCAGGGTCTGAAGTCGAAACTGTCGCACTCACAGCAGACACCGAAACAGCAAAAGCCGAAGATTCGCAAACAAAGGAAGCGATCTTGACGTTAACGATTGTCCGACAAGGGAGCTTCACAGATGAAATAACGTTGACACCGATTGATGTCCCTAAAGGCTTCACCACGGAAGCGGTGACCATCCCGGCAGATGAGACGGAGGCAAAAGTCCCACTCAAGGCTCTCAGCTCCTTAATGCCGGAGACATACGAGTTTAGATTCCGAGGATCTGTGACGATTAACGATAAACCCTTTGAACAGGATAGCCCTATCGTCAAGGTAAAAATTATTCATTAGCTGGTTATTAGTTATCGGTTCGGATTTTCTACGAAAATCCTTTCAGTTGTCGGTTAAGAGGTTTTCGTTAAAAGAGATCCTCTTCACCGATAACCGATAACCGAAAGTGGAGCGAAGCGGAACGAACCGACAACCACTCAACCGAAGACCGATAACCATTAATGCCGACTGCCATTCCTCCGAAATACCCCAACATGACAGCATCCTCCTATACACTTGTTTATCAAGACAAAGCAACGTCAGCCCGAGTCGGAACAATTCAAACGGCGCATGGTGTTGTGAACACACCGATATTTATGCCTGTTGGGACACGCGGGACGGTGAAAGCGTGCACACCGCAAATGCTATCCGATCAGATTCAGGCGGAAATTATTCTTGCAAATACCTATCACCTCTATCTACGCCCCGGACACGAGATCGTTCACGAAGCGGGTGGTTTGCATGCGTTTATGGGTTGGCAAAGCCCCATTCTTACGGATAGCGGCGGATTTCAGGTCTTCAGCCTCGGACCCCTACGCAAGATTACAGAGGAAGGTGTGGCGTTTCGTTCCACGATAGATGGAACCGAACACTTTATCAGCCCGGAACGTTCGATTGAGATCCAAAACGCTCTTGGTGCTGACATCATTATGGCGTTCGACGAGTGTCCTGCGTTACCGAACGATTACACATATCTCAAGAATTCGATGGAGATGACTTTGCGGTGGGCAGAGCGGTGTCGAAAGGCGCATCGGAACCCGGATCAACTCCTCTTTGGGATTGTGCAAGGTGGCATGGAACGCGATCTGCGTCAGGCAAGTGTCGACGGGACTGTATCGATCGATTTTCCGGGATATGCAATCGGTGGTTTAAGCGTGGGTGAGGAAAAGGATTTGATGTATGAGACACTCGCTTATGTCGCCCCGCTCCTACCAGAAGAGAAGCCGCGCTACCTCATGGGGGTCGGCACCCCTGAAGACTTAGTCCATGGAGTGCGGTGTGGGATCGATATGTTCGATTGTGTGATGCCGACCCGAAACGCGCGCAACGGCTCTCTATTCACAACAGCAGGCATTATTCGCATTCGCAACACCAAATATAAGAACGATTTCAGTCCGTTGGATGCAGCGTGTACCTGTTATACCTGCCAGAACTTTACACGTGCGTATCTCCGACACCTACACATCGAAAATGAGATCCTCGGTTCACAATTGCATACACTGCACAACTTACATTTTTATGTGAGTTTAATGCGTGGGATTCGACGCGCTATTTGTGAGGGGAGCTTCGCAGCGTTAGCAGACAACGGACCCGATATCGGACAACTTGTGAAATTGGGGCAACCTACGGAAACCGAAACATTGTCCCGCAGGTCTCCTCTATAGGCTTGCGCATAACAATCTATCGCATAGGCTACCCAACGAGATATTTAAACACAGAGGAAAGGTTATCATCAGGTGAATAGAGTTGGGAGACATTCAATTCGTTCTCGATGAGAAGTTCAGGGAGCCGTGCGTAGAATGCATCGGGTTTGGCGGTTTCTATGATAATATCGCCTGATTCTTTTTCTGCTTGTGATTCACTGACAGGACCATCGCCATCAACAAAGGTAACGCTCAGAATATCCTCAAACGGGAGGCAGACCTGCGCCAAACGGCGCGGTTCATCTGTGCTCAAATAGACTTTGTGTGGGTGTTCGTCAATGAGTTCGCGGATGTCGGAGATGGTGCCTTCTGCGAGAATACGCCCTTGATGGATGAGTAGGATCGTTTCTGTTAACGCTTCAATCTCATACAGGATATGGCTCGAAACGATGATGCTAATCTCCTGCGCAGCGAGTTCCTGTAGCAGCGTAATAACATGTCGTCTCCCATTCGGATCTAAGCCGGTAAGCGGCTCGTCAAGAAAAAGGAGTTCCGGGTCATGGACCAACGCCTGTGCAAGTTTGACACGCTGCCGCATCCCCTTACTATAAGAGGCGATAGGACGATCCTTTGCGGGTAGCATATCCACTGTTTCAAGAACGCGTAGACTCCGAGATTCAACCTCTGATTTATCGGACCCGCTCAACGTGGCAAAGAAAGTGATAAACTCAAAGCCCGTCATGAATTGATACGCCAATTCTATATCTGGGCAGTAGCCGACCCGTCTCGTGAGTTCCGGGTTATTCCATACGGGCTGGTTCAGCACGCTGACTTCGCCTTGGTTGGGTTTGAGTTGCCCGGTCATGAGCTTAATCAAACTCGTTTTTCCCGCCCCATTCGGACCCAGCAAGCCAGTTATTCCGGGATAAATTGTGAGGGTTACATCGTTTACCCCCATTACCTCGCCATACCATTTGGATAGATTTTCCGTTTGCACAATTGCTGTATTGTTCATATTTTTTCTGTGTGGGATTCACGCCTGACAGATTTTCAGGGTCTCTTCAAGATTTTGGATGCCGGCAGTCGTGCCGATGGCAGTAACACAAGCGGCACCGGTTGCGGAAGCCAATTCCGCTGTCGCTTTTAGGTCCCAACCCATGAGAGTCCCCGCGAGGAAACCGGCGACGTAAGCGTCCCCTGCCCCTGTTGCATCAACAGCGGTCACCGGATACGCTGTCGCAAAATGCTCCCTCTCTGGCGTGGAGACGTAACTGCCGTCTTCACCCATTTTAATAGCAATTGTGTGGATACCGTAGCTACGCCGTAAAAATTGAGCGATTTCGCGAGCATCAGATAGACCGGTGAGATGTTCCGCTTCGACGATGCTTGGCATAAACATATCCACGTAAGGTAGGCAGGGTTCGAGTGTCTCCATCCACTTCCCTGTGGCGTCATACGCTGTATCGAGTGAGGTGGTTATTCCCAAAGTTTTTGCTTTTTGAAGGACGTTCGCCATCGGTGCGCCATCAAAACGTGGCATGACGAGTGCCCCAGCGATGTGCAAAATTTTGGCACTTTTGATAACTTCCCAATCAAGGTCTGCCTCACAGAGTTCGCCATTGGCACCGATGTAGTGGTAGAAAGTTCGTTCGCCATCGGAGGCAACTGCGACGAACGTAAAGGAAGTGCTGGAACCCGGATCCTGTTGCATGCCCACTGTATCGACCCCGTTATCCCTGAGCTTTTGCAGAATCAAGTCGCCAAACGCATCAGTGCCAACCTTACCCATCGCGCCAGCAGAGAGACCTAAGCGCGTGAGCGCAATAGCCGTGTTGTTCGCACAGCCGCCTGTATGGATTTCGAGTTCATCAAAGAGGACTAATTTCCCCTTTTCAGGAAACTCATCTATGGGTCGTCCCAACACATCAACGACATAAATGCCGAGCGATAGCACATCCATTTTTTAATTTTACCTTACGGATTTTTAATTATTCCTTGAGTTCACAAATTAAAAAGCACCCGGACGAAAAATTACTAAGGTTTCATCGTTTGTGTCAATATTCTCGTCTGCTATCGTAGGGGCGAGGTTACCTCGTCCGTACTCCTGAGAAACCCACCCGATAAAGTAGGGTGGAGGATTCAGGTTCGCCTCTGTCTCCAGATACCGCAGCACGTAATCTCGCTGTAGGATTCGCGCAAACGTCTTTCGGGCACCATCCAACGCCTCATCAGGCGGCATTTTTGGTGTCACTCGCAACCGAAGTCCCGCCATTGAAGGATCGAATGTAGGATTGATTTCCAACCCCGATGCTTCTCTTAGTGAGACGCTCCCTAAGTAAATCATCTCTTTTCCCGCAACACGCCACGTGTTTTCAAGGGTGGGCGGAAGTTTCTGGGTATCCATCGTCAAAAATTTCTCTTCCACATACGTCGTTGGATGCCACGGCTCCACCGATAAATCTTGCAGTTGAACGCGTGAATCTTGAATCAATGTCCCAATTTTTTCAAAGAATTCACCCTTTGACACCTCAACCCCTGGATGACGCACGAATGTTCCGTGGGCAAGGTCAATAGATGTTTCGGCACGCGATGCGGCTCTTAGGGAAACATAACTCAGTAAGTGTGTGCGCTGCCGTTCAGGATAAACCGATAAAATTGACAACCTGTCCGCTGTGACGGTGTTCGGAAACCAGACAGTTTGCGCCGATGCAACCGCAATTACCGAAAGCAGAACGAAGAGGCTTCCGCCTATCCAATACGTGCGTGATTTTTGCTTCGACCTCCCGAAATACAACAAGAACCCACCAAAGCTCAGCAGGTATATTGGCAGAAGTATCGCCAACAGTTTAATGAGCGGCACCCGGGTAGACATCTCCGATAGAAAGTACTTATGAATTTCCGCTTCATGTTGGAGGGCAAGCGCGTATCGGTCCGCGAGGTGACGCGGAGATTTACCGTGCTGACTCAGTAACCCGTGCCAGAACGTTTCAGCGAGAGCGTCATCAGAATTGGAAACCCCTCCTACACTGTCTTCGGAATGGACACCAAAGGGAGGAACATTGTAGTCAAACGCAAAACAGAGAATCTGTCCATCTCCAAATTTCCGTTTTGCGACATAAATTTGCTCCGCCGTGCCAATTAAAACCTCGCAGCCTGCTTTCGGTGCAAATTGGATATACTCAAAATGGCTGTCGGCGGAAGAGTTATCAGTTTTCTTTATACCCCTTAATTCGACAGGAAGAAAGGGTTCTATAAAACTGTCTTGTAGGTAGTTAAAACTGCTACCGCCGGAGACAATAAGCGTCCCACCGCGCTGTATCCAATCCAGCATCGCCGTCTGTTGTGCTTTTAGGATACGCCGTGCGGTTAAGCCAATCTCACGCACAACGAGTATATCAACGGCATTGTAGCCTATCCAGTCGCGCGGCAACGCCCTCGAATTCGGAAGGTACTTGACATGCACCTGTGCGTCTCCAGGAACCGCCAACTGTTTCTTGTCAACAAATCGTTTTAACGTGTCGCCGCTCGGAGCCAATACCAGCATAAAATAGTCTTGGCGGGCAAGGGGTGTTGGCAACAGTACATCCTTCACCAGACCTGATGCCGGACTGCGTACCCCTGCCGTCTCGGACGGTGTAGAGGGGACAAGTCGGATGACGAGTTGCGTAGCGTTTTTCGGGCAGTAAACATAGAAATTTTTCTGCTGTCGTTCGAGCCCAATAAGATGCAGGGACGTAGCGTAACGTTCGATAGGGATGTCCGAAGAAAAGTTCCGAACTTCCACAACCAACTCACCCCTAAACACAGTGCCTTCATCTTGATTCCAGACAGTTACAGTTAAAGGTGCCCACGTGCCTATTCTGTAACCCTCGCCGAATCCGAATGTCACATCCTCAATCTCTACCGCACTAACAGCAATAGATGCCGCAAAAAAAGTCAGAACCAAGATTTTTATACTATGTTTAATTCCCATGTTTTAATTTTACCTTGCGGAGTAATAACGATGTGGGTAACTTTAGGGTTTTCGCGTTCGAGTCGCCTGCGCCGTTGTGGCAGGCTGCGTTTTTGTGCTTAATTTTCCGGTTTCCGACGGCTATTCGGCTATACAAGACGCGCTGGATTATGAACAAGTTTTGTCTCCACCGCTGCCTCAAATGGATGCGTGCTGAAAACACCGTTTCCTAACATAATCATTGAAGCGACACCGCCCTCCGCCTCAATTTGTTCGATTGTCTCTATCACACGGGCATCACTGAGCAAGCCGCTCTCCACTGAAAACCGCTTTGATACCCTAAAACAAGCGTTAAAGAGTTCGGTATTAGGCTCAGCACTGGTAAGCGTTTGTAAAACGCTCAATGCAGCATCGGCTGCGCGATTGATACGGATTGTTTGTTCTCTGTTTCCGAGTACCTCACTGGTCTGAATCGGTCCGAAGTAGCGGTAATAGATAGGCTGTTCCGTTATGGGTAACCTATCGGCAACCAACGGGGCACCTTCTTTTAACTTGACGAGGCACCCCCCATGGTATTGTGAACAGACATCACCCAATCCAGTGCGATTTTCAACCTCTGCGACATGTGCTACCATCGCGAGGGTCTCCATATCCTTACCCAGATGGAGCAGTTCATTGAGCGCGTAGGCTGTTGCGAGCGAAGCAGCACCACTGAGACCAAAACCGCAACCGAGCGGTAATGGAGACGTAAGGTCTACCTTCACACCTGCCGCGCCTGCCGCCTGGGTTAGCCGATCCGCAACAGCCCCGACCGTCGGAAAATCGATGCTTTGTCCGTTAAACAACACATTTGTTTCACGGTGCTCAGAGACGGTAACTTCTATCCCCTCCTTAACGGTGAACCCCATACCGAGCGAATGCATACGGGTTGCATCGGCGTGCGGAATAACCTTGAAAACACACGAAATGTTGCCGGGGGCAAAGGCTCTCGTCATTCTACACACCCCGTCGAGGTGGGGCGTATCTGGGATGGAAAGCACCTTCACCACACTGCCCCGCCTCAATTTTTGCTGCCTGTCCACCACCAGTAACGGAGCACCTCGCGCCATCTAACTCCGGTAAGACGTATCGCTGAAACCATGCACCCATCTGTTGTTTCATGTCAGTGATGCGAGCGTTCTGAGACTTGTCATCTATTAGATTTTTCCGTTCATCCGGGTCGTTTACCAAGTCATACAACTCATGTGGACCATACGGATACCTATGGACATACTTCCACTCCTGTGTTCGGATCATGCGGACGGGACCGTATTCATCGTAGATGACGATCTCATCTTTCGCGTCGTTTGTTTCCCCAGAGAGTGCGGGCACAAAACTTCTGCCCGGAGACATATCGTCGTTCGGATCGGGACATCCAAGATAATCGAGGAGTGTCGGCATGAAGTCGTATTGGCTCACCATCGCTTCGCTGGTGCGACCTTCCGGAATACTGCCGGGTTGACTGATAATGAAGGGGACTTTTACAGAGTTTTCATACATATTTAGCGGGAATGTTCCGTTCCCTTTATGCCAGAATCCGTGATGTCCGCACGAGTAGCCGTTGTCACTACTGAAGACCACGAGCGTATTCTCACGGATCCCTAACTGGGCAAGCCGTTCTAAAATACGTCCGACGTTCAAATCAAGTGCGGTAATCGCTGCGAAATAGCCTTTCAACGACTCGCGGTTGCCCATGTGTACAGCGGCACCTTGGACAGCCCACGGGTGCAACGCCTCCTGTGGACATGTTTTGAAGGGGCAATCGTCATAGGAGTCAACAATGTCTTGAGGGTGTCCCGTAAACGGCGTATGCGGCGCGTTATAGTTGACGCTGAGATAGAACGGTCCCTCCTGATTCGCCGAGATAAAGTCCAACGCATCGTCAGTGATGACATCGGTCAGGTAGCCGGGTTGCATTTCAACTTGTCCATCTCGGATCATATCTGCATCGTTATACTGGCTTCCGCCTGTAAGCAAAGCGAACCAGTGGCTGAACCCGTGCTGGGGCGTTAAACTATCGCCAAGGTGCCATTTGCCGCTCAACCCGACGGTATAATCATTGTCGGCTAACACATCGGTGTAACAGGTCAATCCATCGAGGTATTGGGCGGGATCTGGTGGCATATTTCCGTCACGGATCCAGTCGTGTACACCGTGTGCTGACGGGATGCGACCTGTCATAAGACTTGCGCGTGCCGGTGAGCAAACGGGACTTGTGCAGAAGAAGTTGGGAAAACGGGTTCCCTCTGCGGCTAACTGGTCAAGATAAGGCGTTCGGACTTCATCGTTGCCGCAACAACCCGCTGCCCACGGTCCTTGGTCGTCCGTTAAAACAAAGATGACATTTGGCTTGTTTTCCATAGTGGGTCCTCCATCTTACACATTTTCATGGGTTGCCTCCATTGCTTGTCGTAATTCGCTAAGGAGGCGCGTGATGTCCCGATAGCATTTGTCGAACGAAACCGCTTGGCGTGCCTGCTCCATATCAAAAAATGCTGCAAGCGCGGGCTGGTCAAACCTTTCGCTATACCTTCTGGTTCCTTCCATTTGTCGACTTAACCATTCTTTTGCCCCACGGATTGTTTCCGGATCGTTTGGAGCCTGGATATTGTTTCTTAACTCTCTTTGTCCACGAAGTGACTCGGCTGCTGCAAGAAACCACGCTTCAAACTCATATTTTGCCAGCACAACGGCAATGGGTAGATCGCTGCGGGCTTGTGATGCCCGATTAAGCAGTTCAGGGCCTAGCTGTGCAGGACAGTCATCATCAGCGTCGAGGATAATAAGTATAGCTCCTTGTCCACCAATCCTCCGAGCCGCTAATTCAACCCTCTGCTCAAGCTTATCCGCTTGAATGACCTGATTTCTATGAACACGAATCGGGCGTGGCGTTTCAATCCCCATGTCTGGATGAAGTTCTGCAGCGATGCGGCGAATCAGTAGTGGCACAGCTACTACATCCCCATGTCCTTCGACAATGCAACCGATTTTGACCGTCATCCGCGTCTTTCCTTATTTTTCGTTTTGCCAGAATTTCTTCTCTCAAAATCGAACAAACGGAGTTGTTTCGCTTTTTCAGCGGAAACCACGGATGCCGCATCCGGTTGCAATTGATCTACACGTAGCAGCTCCCCTATTGTAAACAGTTTGTCGCGCACGACAGACCTTCCAACTTCGTCCACAGGAGCGATTGCTGTATTCCCATCCTGTGCTTCAACTGCAAGAATTGATTCTACATCCAAGTGCTTGTCCTCAAGCAAGTCTGGACTGTGGCTGGTCACAATAACCTGCTTTCTGTAGGCAGCGTCTCGAAGCCCATCAAGCAGAACACCTGCCGCAGCTGGATGAAGCGCGATCTCTGGTTCCTCAATTCCGACGAGTGGCACGCGTTTCTGTGCGTCCTGATCTCCCTGAAAAAGTGCTACCAGAATTCCTAACACGCGGAGGGTACCATCGGACATATTATTTGCACGAAACCGCCATGGATTTTTGTCCCCTGTGACGCTCTGCCTGAACTCTAAGGTCTCCCTCGTTCCAAAATCTTTGACACCTACCGCATGAACACCAGGGACAACCGCTGATAGATACTCCTGAATGTCTGTTCTCACAATGGGCGAAAGTTGGGTGAGGACACTCGTAAGGTTACTCCCGTCGCGAAGGAGCACATCACGAGGATCCGGTGCTTGGAGATCACGGATTATATCAGGATTGAGGTTATAAAACCCCATCCGAGAGAATGCATCATAAACAGGTCTAAATTCGGGCAATCCAGAAGCGTTCACCAAATAGAGTCGATCGGATGCAGCAGCGGGTGCTACATTCACACTTGTATCCACAGTCCCATCATCAATACGAAAATATTGCTCTGGGGTGAGGCGTTTCTCATTTTGAATTCTACATTCTTCTGTCTGAACTCGGTAACCTCCTCGTACCCTGTCATGTCCATTTCCGAGCGGACGAGAAGCAATACGAAAGGCATAGTACCCCGTTGAACCTTCAGGCAGCGCGAACTCAAGACGAATGCTGAAATGGTTTGGATGCCCACGAGAACGGCGGCGAACATCATTGATACCCCCGCGATCGCGTATGGCATGGTCAAGTGATAAGTTCAACGCATCCGCAACAAATCGCAACGCATCAAGGAAATTGCTCTTACCCGAACCGTTGCGTCCTACAAGGAACGTCAAAGGTCCCAATTGGACATCGCATGCGGCGATGCTTTTATAGTTTTTTAGAACAACTCTTGTAATAAACGTTGAATTTTTCATTGGATCAACCCTACTTGAACGCGCAATGAATTGCGCTACTACGAACAGTATAAAAGAGGTACAGTTACGCGACGGGAAACGCTTCGCCGACGAGCTGCTCACCATCCGCGACCTCGATTGTCGGGACGAGGACGTGGTTCGGGGATTGCGCGTTGTTATAGCAAACCTCTTGTGCCATGAAAATCATGACGAAGGCGCGGCGTTGATGCTCCGTAACATTCGGCGGCGTGCCGTGCCAGTTGAGACAGTGATGAAACATGCATTCGCCGGCTTTCAGTTCCACCGGAATGCCGTGATCAATGCTCAACTCCCGTCTTTCTGCCCACTGGTCAGACGGCGGTTCTCGCCCTGCCTCGCGCGCCTTTGCTGCTGCTGCATTTGCTGCAGCCCTCGCTGCGACGGAAAAGCGTTCGTCTTTGTGGCTCTTCGGCATAACGTGCATGCACCCACTATCCACCGTTGCATCGTCCAACGCGAGCCAGCAGCTTACAATATTCGGTGGGCTGAGGGGCCAAAAGAAAAAATCGTGATGGAATGCGAAATGACCGTTATCCTCTGGGGGTTTGGAAATCACCTGATCGTGCCAAAGCCGGACCTCAGGTGTATTCAGCAGGGCGCGTGCCGTCCCAGCGATAAGTGGGTGATGAATAGCTGCCTCATAATGGGGATCCCGCTTCCACATGTTAATGTACTGATGAATCGCGCGCGGGTGCCCGCTTCCCCGATTGAGTCGGTTCTCGCGTCGGTCGTGTCCGTATTTGAACTCCGGTGAGGAATCGTCGCCTTCATTAAGTTCTAATTCAATGACCGCATCCAACCCGGCGCGCATGGCTGCAACGCCATCGCTATCTAAAACGCTCCCAAATTTAAGGTAGCCGTTTTCCTGAAAAAAATCGACCTGCTCTTGTGTTACCATTGGCTGTTCCTCGTAAATTTGATGTTTATAATTGTAGGACTTCATCAAGAGTTTCACGGAATTGATTTTGGTTTTTCTCCTGATAAAACGGTAAACCGATAATGCGATAGTGCTTATCCTCTATGATGAGTTCACTTTTACGTTCGGTATCAATCTCTTTCAGAAAATCTTCTTTCCATCTGTCAAAGTCTTCAATGTGCTCGCCTTTAGGTTCAATAAAAAGTTGGTAACTCAGTGTCTCACCGTTTTCCTTGCCCAAAAAGAGGACAAAATCGGGTTGGAAGGCTTGTCCATCAAAAAAATTATAGATGGAAAAATGTCTCTCGTTGCGGATGAGATAAACACCATCGTAAGTTTTTTGTAGCTCCTCAAGATGTGTCTGTAGAAATTGCACGAATGCTTTTTCTTCACCGGTGCCGTAGAGACCATTAAAAGCAAACCATTCTTCGGCTTTCGCGAGACGCTCGGCCTCGTGATTCTCATCAGCACGCGGATTAGTTGCGTTTTTTCGGTTGTTTTACCGCTCTACCTGGGGGAAATACCCAAGCAAAAACACCTACGAATTTATTTTCAAGTTCACGTTAGGAATAGACTCACCTTTCCTAATCTTGACTGTTTGCGGAAGTTCTCCGGTATGAACGGCTTTGGAACGCAAGGTATATGTTGCCTTAAACTCGTCTATTAGCATCTCTCGATCTACCTTTCTTTTTCCGTCTCAATGTAGGACGATTTATCAAGAATCGCCATAAAACGCCTTATTTCCTTACTGATACTAAATCTTTAAAAAAAATGTTGACATTTAGCACTAAATGTATTATAATTTTGGAAAGTCAGGGACGAAATGGCTCCATGCCACGTGATTGTCGGGCTGCGGTTCGTACAATCCTATATCCCTGACTTCTTATTTTCTCCACCTTAAGGTCTCCGCTGTCAAAGGATTCCTTTGGGTATAATAAATGCCATTAATGGTTTCCCGTGTATCATCAATATCGTGTATAAGTCGAAAAGCCTTCCATAAATATGCCAGATATCGCTCCTCATCTCGTTCACAGAGTCTCTGTAGTGCCCAAACAAAATAGTCGACTGCTTGCAAACCTGCATGTTCCGTCGGTGTCGCAGCGGATACATACGGAACAGAATCGGTGCTGATATTCTGTTGTTGTGATGGTCGTTCGGATGCAGTTTCAACAAGGTTCTGCAAAACGTCGAGCCTGTCAGATTTCCCATGTTTTGAAAAAATAATATTATAGCTGCTATGCTGACCTAATCGTTCCTTCAACAAACATTCTGCCAAATAGTCGTAAAGTTCGTTAGGATGATAACCATAATCAGGTTCTCGTTTGTTGCGTTGGCGTACGTATTCAAGGACGCTCAATTTGTCAGCAACGACAGCGAAAAAACGTAATCCTTCAGTGTCACGTAAAATCCTAAAAACATCCCTGCGGACTTCAGGCAAATCATCTTTCGCGTGGAATGCAACTGCTGTCTTTCGCTCGTCCGGCTGCATAGACGGTACACCTCTGAAATAGGGATCACGCATCAGTCGGGCTCGCAGTTCATCAAAACGCTCCTTTAATACCGACGGATCCGATACATCAAGTAGACCGAGTATAAAAAACCGAGAACACCCCTCTGTCCCAACGCGAATTTCTCCTTTACGTGAAAATAAGATACCATCGCCGCCTTCATCTACGAAATAGTGACGGATTGAAGGAGCTCCTTTTGCGACTTTTTTATTCCGCATAAAATGCCCTGTTTAATGCTTTATCTGCTTCACTGACCGCAAATGTCTCGTCCTCTATTTCCGAGAGATGGACATACAATTGGTTCTTATCCAGCAGCTCCGCTAACAGTTGTTTCTGTTTCTCAGCGTCGTTGATAGCGATAAAGTGTTATTCTGCCTCCTCGGGTTTTTGAGGTTTGATGTACCAATTCAGAACGGAATCTTTTGACATATCGCGATAGATGCCCAAAAGTTCTTCACTTGATCTTGCTGATTGGATTCGTTCCATGAAAACTTGGTTGTAGGGCATTAATTCACAATAAATGAAGTCACCTCCACCTTGCCAGTTGACAGATCTGGAGATGCCGCTCGACTCGCCAGCAACCACCTTTGTTAAGCGTTCTATTGTGATGGTTTTCACGTAATCCATCTGTTCAATGCCTATATACTGCCTGCCCATCTTATGAGCAACCGCGGCGGCTGTACCGCTCCCAACGTGAAAATCCATAATCAGATCGCCTTCAACCGTGCCGAAACTAAGTATTTTTTTAAGCAACACTTCGGGTTTTTTGCCATTTTTGAACTCAACGCCACCTTCAAGATGCAAACTGGCATTTGGAATGTTCCACAAATTCGTCAGTTTTGATTTCCGATACACATCGCCCTCTATTTCTATCAATATCTCTGATAACGCCAGTTTGAAAATAAATTTGTAGGTGTTTTTGCTGGGGTGTTTCCTCTAGGTAGAGCGGTAAATACACCTAAAAACTGGAAAAGTTGGAAAAATACGCCTTTTTTCAAGACCTTTTTCGTCTAAATAGCGATAGCGAAACCCGACATCCCACTTTTATCAAACTCACGTTAGTATGGTCAAGATTATCTCTTCTTTGATGTCAACACCCTATTGTGTAGCACAAACTTCATCAGTCGGAGGTCTATCACCACCCGTAACAATGTGAGTCGCACCGCCTACAACAGCACATTCTATCACCTTGTCGTCATCAGGATCCGCAGTGACACCCTTAAGTTGGTTCACAATTTTGATGGATTGATGAAAAGTGAGGAGTTCAGTCACTATTTCCGCTGTTTGCAACGGAGAAGCCTTAAATTTGGTCGTTAACTTTTCCGAAAATTCATCAAGTATTTCAGCACAGGTTCCCGCTTCAACTCTATTTCGTTGTGCAAGCGCAATACAGTCATAAGGAGTGCCTCCCCAAATCATGCCCGATATCAGGATATTTGTATCGTAAACTACTATTGGACGCATTCACGGTCCTCATGGACAACATCGTTGATGAAATCTTGGCGCTCCTCGTCTGTCATTGTGTTCCAATCTAATCCTCGTTCAGCACAGATTTTCTGGACATTTGATTCAAGGGACTTCATCCGTTCAGTGCGTCCGGGCAGGGACTCCTTTGCAAGCGCAAGAACAACCGCTAACCTTTCCTCTCCGGGCATTTGTCGGATAAAATCAATAACCTGCTGGGTTGTCAATTTAACAGTCAATTCCATTTTAATTTCCTTTTCGACTTCTCTCTGTTATTCCAGATGTTCGCTACAGAGTTGCTGTGTTCCTTTCGTAGATGGCGTAGCAGAAACACATAGTTCCTTCTATAGAATTCAGGTTATTATACCCCTGATAGTTGGCAAATTTCAAGGTGAAAATGGAAGCAGAAACAGACCATTTCTATAAATCAACTTCCACACTTTAGCAGTATCAGTCGTCAGATCGGAAATTGGTGATTGCCTGCCGTCAACCCACCATCAATGACGAAAACCGCTCCTGTTGCAAAACTGGCTTCATCGGAGGCGAGGAAGAGCGTGGCATTCGCGATATCAATCGGTTGTCCAATCCGTCCTAACGGATACCAGGGCGTGATTTCGTCCAAGATCTGTGGGTTCCGCTCCATCATCGGCTCCCAGACTTCGGTTTGAATCGTTCCGGGACAGATACAGTTGATACGGATGTTGTCTTTACCGTGTGCGACTGCCATCGAGCGGGTCAAAGCGATAACGCCACCTTTCGCAGCAGAATACGCATGGATCGCCTGTAACCCGATGAGACCGTTGACAGAAGCGATATTGACGATGCTACCGCCACCAGCCGCTTGCATCACGGGGATAACAGCGTTGGAACAGTGGCTGGTGCCTTGAAGCGCGACGGCTAAGTTCGCTTCCCAGTTGTTGTTCAGCACATCAGCCGTCGAGCAGATAGCGTTGTTCACCAAAATATCAACCGTGCCGTGGGTGTCAACAGTTCTCGTAACCAGACTTTCCGCATCGGCAGCATCGGAGACATCGGCATTAATGAAGAGTGCTTCACCACCCGCATCGATTATAGCAGCGACGGTTTCTGTGCCGAGGGCATCGTTCACGTCGTCAACGACGACTTTCGCTCCCTCTTCGGCGAACCGAAGCGCAACCGCCCTGCCGATACCGCGTCCAGCTCCTGTGACAATGGCTATTTTACCATTCAACCGCATCTTTTGTCCTATCTCTTTTTTGTGAGAATTGAGGATATTAAAGACGGCTTTTGAATTATAGAATCTGCCGCGTTCACCCTCTGAAAAATCATATTTTGCTTTCACTTATTTTGTATGATATAATAAAAACCAGACTGAGATTAGTATTTTAACACGTAAAGAGAAAATATATGGCCCAACCAATTTTTAACTACGATGAAGTAAGTGATACACTCTACGTTTCGTTTGCCCCCGGTGAACAGGCAACAGGTATTGAACTGACTCCCCACATTTTACTGCGGTTCAATAAACAAGAACGTAGGGCTGTTGGGTTGACCTTTCTGGAATACTCTCTACTCGCTCAGAAGACTGATATGGGACCTCGGAGCTTTCCTCTCACGGGCTTAGCGGAGTTACCCGAGGATCTGCAAGAGATTGTGCTGGAGATTCTCCAACGTCCCCCGGGTAATGAACTGCTTTTGCTCTCATCGTATACACCTTCGATTTCCGAAACAATCCCGATTACACTTCTACAAGCAATACATTATAGTAAAACCCATAATTAATGGGACATTTGACAGCGGGCGAGGGGACCTCGCCCCTACGAGGTGAGGCAGGCATGTCGGAGCGTTAAAATGTCTTTTTAATTCTAAACTTTACTATAAACGAATATGCTGCGGAAGTATCCTATTTCAATATATCCCTAATGTTGTAGCGTTTGCGAGATGAAAAGCTTCGTGCGTTCGTGCTGTGGGTTATCAAAGAAATCTGCGGGTGCCGCGTCCTCCACAATTGCTCCCTCATCAAAGAAAAGGATCCGATCGGCGACCTCACGTGCAAATCCCATTTCATGCGTCACAACCAACATCGTCATGCCGGAACGTGCGAGTTCACGCATCACATCCAACACTTCCGTAATCATCTCCGGATCCAGGGCACTTGTCGGTTCATCGAAAAGCATAATCTTAGGCTCCATCGCCAATGCCCGTGCGATTGCGACCCGCTGCTGTTGTCCACCTGAAATTTCTGAGGGATACTTATCCGCCTGATCCGCAATATCCACCCGTTCTAAGAGCGATAAAGCGATCTCTTCGGCTTCACTTTTCGTCATCTTCCTGACTCGGATGGGACCTAAGGTGATATTCTGCAGGTTCGTCAGGTGCGGAAACAGATTGAACTGTTGGAACACCATACCGACTTCCTGACGGATGAGATTGATATTGCGGAGATCATCACTGAGCTCAACGCCATCAACGACAATTGTGCCGCGCTGATGTTCCTCCAAGCGATTTAAGGTTCGGATGAATGTTGACTTCCCGGAGCCGGAGGGACCACATATCACCGCCCTTTCGCCTTTTTCAAACGAGGTCGTAATCCCCTTGAGGACATGGAAATCGTCAAACCATTTGTGTACATCCTCGCAGATAATAATAGGATTTTTAATTTTTCCTTGCGGTTCCGTCAGATGCGTCTTCATCTTTTTAATTTTTCCTTGCGGTTCGGTCAGGTCGGTCATGAATTAAACGAAGTAGGTTGGTGCAGTGACATGCTTCCGACACCTATTCCTAAATTTCCCCAACACGGAGCGCGTCCTCAATTTCCTGGCTGCCGTAGGACATGGAATAACTGAAAACGAAATAGATAATTGCAGCGAACAGATAGACCTCGGCTTGCAGTCCGAACCAGTCTGGGTTGGCGATAACACTTCTGGCGACACCTAAGAGGTCAATAAGCCCGATGATAGCAACCAAAGATGTGTCCTTAAACAACGCGATGAATTGTCCAACAATCGCTGGAATGACCGATCGGAGTGCTTGCGGTAAGACGATCAACAGCATTGTCTGTGCGTAGTTAAGTCCGATCGCTTGTGCTGCCTCATGTTGTCCGCGCGGAATCCCTTGGAGCCCCCCACGAACGTTCTCCGCCATGTAGGCGGCAGAGAAGAAAGTGATCCCGATCATCATCCGTAAAACCTGGTTAATATCAAAACCCGGCATGAAGATCGGTATCAAGATACTCCCCATGAATAGGATTGTTATCAACGGCACACCGCGAACCATCTCAATATAAGCCGTTGAAACCCATCGGATAACAGGAAGATTGCTCTGACGGCAGAGTGCTAAAAATACACCAAGTGGAAAAGAGACGACGATACCTACAACCGCTAAAATTAGGGTCAATAGAAGTCCACCCCAATTGCTTGTGAGAACACCATTCTCCCCGAACCCGCGTAACACTATCATTATCAAGGGGAAGGAGAGCAACCAACCCCCCAAAATCCAAGGGCGTAACCCTGTTCTGCCACGTCCAAGAAAAAAAGAGGCTGCTGTTATGGCGACCGCGCCTAAAAACCACCCTCGCGTCGAGAGTTCAAAAGGGAGCAGCGCACCAATGAACCAAATACCCCCAAGCACAATGGCAAATCGGAGAACCAAGCCACCCCATATCCCGGCACTCAAACCCACAAGCACGCATAAAATATAAATCACACTCCATACGCGCCATATCTGTTCCCGTGGATAAGCCCCAACACCAAAGAGCTGAAGGTTAGCCGGAATAACACCCCACTTCGCTTCTGTGAAAGCCCATGTCAAAAGTGCCTTAAAAATAAAAAAGAGGCAGATAAACGCCAAACAACTTAAAAGCACGTTGTACCAAGTGTTAAATAAGTTATCCTTAATCCATCGTGCGGGACCTTTTGTATGGGCTGGGGGCTTCATTTCTTGCATATTTTTAATTATTCGCAAAGCGTTAACGACAGTCTTCTGTTTATTGAAAGGTATACCCTTATATCCGCCTGTGCCGTTGTTGCAGGCTACCATCTTAAGTTAATTTTCGTAACCGTAGTCCGTAATGTAATGGAGGACGGATATACGGAAAGGAACGTCAAACTTGAAACTTATCTGACCGAACCGCAAGGAAAAATTAAAAACCAACTCGGGTAATCCAACGGTTGTACCAATTCATGGCGGCTGATGTCGTCAAACTCATCACCAGATAGCTCACCATAATCATCGCAAAAACGGGAATTGATTGTCCCGTTTGAGTCATCATCGTATTTCCGACGCTAACCAGATCGGGGAAACCGATTGCGACAGCCAAACTTGAATTTTTCGTGAGGTTCAGGTACTGACTTGTCAGCGGTGGCACAATGATAGGAATAGACTGGGGAAGGACGATTAACCGCAATGTCTGCGATTCCTTCAAACCGATGGCTTTCGCTGCTTCCCGTTGGCCCTTAACGACCGATTGTATACCGCTTCTCACGATTTCGGCAATAAAAGCCCCTGTATACACAGAAAGCGCAATTAAAAGGGCAGAAAACTCTGGTGAAAAGCGCATCCCCCCTCTGAAGTTGAAACCTTGTAACACCGGTAAATCCAACGTAAACGGTCTACTCGGTGTGAGAAACCATCCGCAAAGTGCCACGATAAGGAAGGCGGGCAGTGCCCACTTGGCGCGAAAACCGGGGCGGTCCAACTGTTGGAGTTTCCGCCATCGCACAACATAGAGAACCACTGCCAAGAGTAGACCCGCGGCAAGAAAACCGAGCCAAATTCTCAGACCTGAGGTAGGCTCAGGCGATGGTAGGTATATCCCTCGGTTGTTAATGAACACGCCTCCGAATAGTGCTATACTCTCCCTAACTCTGGGGAGTTGACCCACTACGGCAGTGTACCAAAACAGAATCTGAAGTAGGAGCGGAACGTTCCGGAAGCATTCGACATAAGCGGTCGCTATCGTTCGGATTAACCAGTTACTCGACAGTCGAGCGATGCCGAAAAGGAGTCCCAGCAGTGTCGCACAGACGATCCCGATGATGCTAACTTTAAGGGTATTCAGGATCCCAACCCAGAACGCTTTGAGATACACATCCGAAGGTTCATACGGAATACCCTCCGAAATGTCAAACCCGGCTTCGTCCTGAAGAAAATCGAGATTCAGTGTTAACCCAAGCCCACGGAGCCCCTTTAGCATGTTCGTGTAAAGAATGACTAACAACAGGATCACACCGAGCAAAAAAATAACTTGAAATAGGACCCGTAAAACTCGGATATCTCGCCAGAAGGGGATTTTTCCCGATACACCTTTAGGTAAATTATTTTCCATCTTTAACGGAACGGCATCGCATAGAGTAAACCGCCTTGCATCCACGGTTTATTAACCCCACGCGGTAGACCCAACGGTGTCAGATTACGGTCAAAAATCTCGCCATAGTTGCCAACAGCAGCGATGGCTTGGCGTGCCCAATCTTTTGACAGCCCGAGTTTTTCACCCATACCACCACTTCCATCTAAACCCAAGAACCGTTTGATTTCGGGATTCTCTGTTTTAAAGGTGCTGACGTTGGCTTGCGTAATACCGTGTTCCTCGGCGGCGAACGTGGCATAAACGACCCAACTCACGACATCATTCCATTTGTTATCACCATGGACGGTGACGGGTCCCAAAGGCTCTTTTGAAATGGTTACATCAAGAATAATATGGTCATCTGGGTTTTTTAAGGATTGACGACGGGAGATTAATTGGGATTTGTCGCTTGTCACTACATCACAACGCCCCTGATCGTAACTTTGGTAAAGCGTTTCAGTCTCCTCAAAGACAACAGGTTCAACTTCAATTCCTAAGGCGCGTGTCGTATCGGCGAGGTTTAACTCGGTGGTACTGCCAGCAGTGACACCGACAGTTGCTCCCGCCAGCTCCTCGAGTGATGTTATCCCCAGCTCCTTGCGGAGCATGAAACCCTGGCCGTCGTAAAAGGTCGGTGGGCAGAAGTCAGCACCGAGATCAGTGTCGCGAGTCAGGGTCCAAGTGGTGTTGCGGATAAGCACATCTATTTCGCCCGTCTGGAGAGCGGGGAAACGCTCAGCAGCCTTTAAGGGACGGAACTCAACCTTATTCGGGTCCCCCAGAACGGCAGCAGCGATCGCCCGACCGTAATCTACGTCAAACCCCTTCCATTCACCAGTTTGACCGAGGAAACCGAAACCGGGCAATTCCTTATTCACACCACATATCAGTCTGCCTCTGTTTTTAACTTTATCCAGAATACTCTCCTCACCTTCGGCGAGTAATGGGACTACCAATGCTATCGCTAAAACGAATGCGGAAACACGAAACAATAATTTACGCACAGAAATCCTCTCTTTTCAATATGATCCCGACTATAGGGATCGTTTAACAACATACCTTGATTGATTAACGTTTTTTATATTTGCTCACAATTTCACTAAAATCTCTTTTATGCTTCTCTTCAAACAGAAAAGCGATTGTCATACTTTCATACATTCTATCAAACTGTCCTTATGTTGTCAAGCAAATTAAAGGCTTTGTCAATCTGCCCCATTCCGTGCAATTGAACACAAGGTATGCACTATTTGGTGCAGTACACCTTCAATATTTGGCTAAGTGTCGCACCAGTTGATGCCGTCAGATCGGCACAGAATTTGCTAAAGTTAAGTGCATACGCCAGGATTTCTACTATAAACTACACTTGACATATTTCAGCAACCTTGTTAGTATAGTTTGAACCAATACTTGCCAAGGAGAAAAAAGATGAAGAAATTCATAATTGCAGAAATTTGCGTTGTGCTCGCGCTCATCCTCGGGTTTTGGCTCGGACGTATCACGGGGACCGACACGAGTTACGAAAACTACTACGACAACGCCGACAAAGCATGGACAGCAGCACAAGCACTCGACAATCCGCCAATCACACTTGACGAACCCGACAAAAGCCGTTTACGCAAAGTTCGAGCCGCATATCGCGAAGTGTTCGACAAATATCCTGACAGTCTATGGGCAGACGATGCTATCTACCAACTCGCTTCACGGATTCCACGCACCGATGAAGAGGCTTTCGCACTCTTTCGTCGGCTTATCAACAATTATCCAGATAGTGAGTGGGCAGACGATTCGATGTATGCCATCGCTTTCGCCTCTTATCAGATCGCGGAGCAGTTAAAAAAGACAGGGACGCTTGAATCCGTAGATGCTTACTATGACCGGGCACTCGCGCTTTATAACCAATTAACTGCGATATACCCGGGCAGTGAACTCTCGGATCAGGCGGAGTTTAATAAAGCGATGTGTTATTATGGAAAGGGTGAATTGAACCTCGCACTTGCTCAGTTTGATGCGCTCAGAGAGCCGTTCAGTGACAGTCCGCTGCTCTACCAGATTCTATACGTCACCGGCGAAATTTACATCAAGAAACAGGATTATGAAAGCGCGCGCGTGGAATTTACAAACGTTGTTGATTCCGGAGATCCCGACCTTTCACCGCTCGCGAGTTTCGGCATTCCCCAAACTTACCTTGCGGAAGGGAAATATCAGGAGGCGATTGACGGCTACCAGAGAGTCATAGATCTCTATCCAGATGCCAAAGTGGGTCAGGATGCGTACTTTTATATGGGGTGGGCGTATGAGCGGCTTGGCAAATATGACGAAGCCATCGCTCGACTTGAGGAAGCCATTGACTTGTACCCGCGCAATGAGAATGCCGCCAACTCACAGATTTATATCGGGCAAATTGCCTATGCCAACAACGACATGGCGAGTGCCATTGACGCGTATCAGAAGGTCGCAGACAACAGCACTTACGATTACGATAACCGGCGGCAGGCACAGTACTGGGTAGGCAAAATCCATGAAGACGGTGGCGATGCGGATTCAGCAGTAGACGCATACCAGAAGTTGATCACAGAATTCCCGGAACCGCACAAAGAGGCGACCCATCCGTCGAATAATATCAATGAGAATTACATCCAAAATTTAAGGAGCACAGGTCTCTAACGCCTGTCCGAGATCGGCGATAATATCTTCGGTATCTTCCAGACCGATGGAGATTCTGACTAACCCATCCGTGATGCCGGTCTGCCGACGGATCTCTGCGGGAACATGTGAATGCGTCGTTGATGCAGGATGACAGATGAGGGTGCGCACGTCGCCCAAACTGACTGCCAGCGAACAGAGCTGGAGATGATCGACGAGGTGTTCACCCGCGGCGCGTCCACCTTTCAATTCCAACGTTATCATACCACCAAACGCATCCATCTGGCGTTTGGCGAGTTCATGTTGCGGGTGATTCGGCAAACTGGGATGGCGGACCCATGCCGCTGCCGGATGTGCCTCAAGAAACGCTGCGACACGTGTGGCGTTCTCACTGTGCCGTGCAAACCGTAACGGTAGAGTCGTGAGCCCGTGAAGTGTTAACCATGCGTTGAACGGACTAATAACTGCTCCAAAGTTGCGGAGTGCCCCCTCCTTGGCACGCACGATGAATTCCTTTTGTCCAATAATCGCGCCCGCAATAACTGCCCCGGAACCACTCATGTACTTCGTCATGCTGTGAACGACGACATCAATGCCAAAGGTAATCGGCTGCTGACCGCACGGGGTAGCGAATGTATTGTCAATCATTGAGATCACACCGTGTGCTTTTGCAATCTCGGCGGCTGCCTGTAAATCAACGAGTTTTAGGAGTGGATTTGTTGGGCTTTCAAGATAAAGGACCTTGGTATCCGCTCGGATAGCGTGCGCGATTTGCGTAGGGTCTGTAGCATCAACAAACGTAGTCTCAATCCCGAATCGCGGCAACTCCTCATTGAGGATTTGGAACGTAGCGGAATAGAGGTTCTCCATTGCGACGACATGTCCACCCTCCGCCAAAGCCGTGAGGAGTGCTGTGCTGACTGCTCCCATCCCTGACGCGGTAGCGAGTGCGGCTTCACCGGCTTCGAGGACGGCGAGTTTCTGCTCTAACACCTCTTGTGTTGGATTCCCCCAGCGCGTATAGACATAACCACTCTCTTCATCTTGGAATGCCTCGGCGCACTCAGCGGCGGTTGCGAAACGGAATGTACTGTTTTGATAGATAGGCGGTAACAGAGGCATCCCTGTTTTTTGCGTGGAGGATGTCCGTGCTTCACCTGCATGGATGGCTTGGGTGGCTTTACCTAAACTTTTTTGCGATGTCATATTTTAATTTTTCCTTGCGGAGAAATAGCGCGCGTTTGGACTTGGACGTGCGTTCCTCAAATCCGCCTGCGTGTTTTTGCGAATCAGAATCAACGGTATGAAGTCCGTATGGACTTCCCCGGGTATGAAGCCCGTGTGGGCTTCCCCGGGGGAATTCTGCGTATTGTTGCAGGCTATAGGCTTGGAGTTAGCAAAAACCTCTTAATAACTTCACCTTAATTGCTCAATAGGATGACCTTCAAGTGTTAACAATCGACGTTTACGTTCCAGACCGCCCCCGTATCCCCCTAATGTGCCATCACTTCTAACGATACGGTGGCACGGAATGAGAATTGATACGGGATTCGCCCCGACTGCGTTTCCAATGGCACGCACTGCTTTCGGTTTTCCTACCTGTTCTGCGATCCATTTGTAACTCCGCACTTCTCTATAAGGAATCTGACGAATAGTCTCCCACACCCGGTTCTGAAAGTCCGTTCCCCAGTTGAATCGGATCGGAACCCCAGAAAACTCGAGTGGCTCACCAGCGAAATACTGGTCGAGCAGCTCCTGTGCATAAGTGAGTACAGGATATTGACTATGGATGGGTGATGATTCACCGAAGGGAAAATCATCGGTAAAGAAAACATGCGAAAGACTCCTCGTATCCGCCGCGACTATGCCCATACACCCCATCGGAGACGCATAGGCGATAGTCCGAGAGATGAAGTAATTTCGCGCATCTTTGTAAGCTTGCGCATCAAAAGGTATCTCCTTAGAGATTTCCTCACGAAACAGTTTGAATGGATTTATTCTCATTTTTTATTTGACTTCCCATTTATTATGGAGTATGCTATACCGCAAACTATGGCTATATTTGAAACACCCGATCAACTCTATAGTTACATCAGTGAACTGTTTGAAGAAATTGCCACGCTACCGGAAGCGCAAGAGGCACTGAAGTCGTTGACGGTGAACGTCCAATTCAACTACAGCATGCCCGATTGCAAGATGATCCTAACGGCAGCAAATGGCGAATATACCCTTGCCCGCGGCACCTGTGCCGACACTGCTCCAGACGTTGAACTCACTATGACAGGTGACACCGCCTACAAATTTTGGACAGGCGAACTCAACGTTATGGGAGCGATAACAACACGCGAGATCGGTGTCATCGGCTCTCTTGGTAAAGTGATGCGGCTCGCACCGCTTATCAAGACAGCAGTCGGTTACAACCGCGAGCGAGAAACAGGCTTTTAATTTATGGGCTACTGGACTGCTTTCCATTACAAGCAGGTTTTCGGTTAAGTCGCGACGCTGTTAGAGAATTCGCGGCGTTTTTGCAAGCGGCACATCGGTGTCGCCGCGCCAAAAAGGAGGTATCAATGGAAACCGATAATCTATTAGCAACAATTGAACCCCACGTTACACAACTGCGAGAAGAGGGCTGGTGCGTCTTAGAGAACGTTATACCCCCCGATGTGGTTGGTGAGGTCCGTGAAGAGGTCGAAACCTCTGAATCGGACTATAATGAATTTAGAAAAGAACATGGTGTCTGGGGACGCAATGTCATCAGTTTCATGCCGAAGTTCGCCGCACACCTTGCGAACGAACGGCTCCTCACCACTATCCAACAGCTCCTCGGACCGCAAGTGCGTATTTCGCAGACTGAGTATAAGATCCGTCCCCCACATTACGAATTGGTGCGTGCATACCACTCCGATTTTCCGTATGATCTGAACCAGAAGTGGCACATTCCGCAACCGTTTCCGAGTGCTGTCATCGGTATCACTACCCTCTGGATGCTTTCCGAGTTCACAACGGAAAACGGCGGGACCTGGATTGTTCCCAAAACGCATGTGGACCTCCGGAACCCCAGAGGCAAAGAAGACAACATCGGTGACCGGAATCCACTTGACGGGGAGATGCAAGCCGTTGGCAGCGCCGGCAGTGTGCTCATCATGGACAGCCGGATTTGGCATTCCAATGCAGAAAATCCGAGTGCTGGGAAGCGGACTGCAGTCGTCGTCAGATACGCGCCGTGGTGGCTGAATTTAGAACTCTTTGGTGCGAATACCGCCACGATTCCGGGCGAAACGTTCGATAAGTTACCGGACGATGTCAAATTGCTCTATGAACACCGAGCAGAAAACCGGGAACCGACTGTCTGGATTTAAAGTAGTAGGCATACTCCCTATGCCGTAACAGAAAAGGAAATCTTTTATGTCAACGACACTTGTACACATCGGCGTTCGCACGACCGATTTGGAAAAAAGCATTCGCTTCTGGCGCGATGCGCTCGGATTGCGGGTCTTCTCAACGATGAATGGATGTTATGATCTTACGGACGGTTATCACAACTTCCGCGTGTTTCAACACAGCGGTCCGGATCGTCCAAAACATGTCGGCGGGATGTTAGACTACCTCCACATCGGGGTTCGTGTTCCGAACCTGCGAGAAGCGGCGCAGCGGTGTGAGGACCTCGGTTTCACAATCACATGGGAAGGATTAGGGGGTGACAAACCTTACGACCCAAATTCGGACGAATTGCCTTCAGAAGCCTTCAAAATAGAAGACCCGGATGGTATCGTCGTCGATATTACCGAGCAGGACGACCAGTGGCCCGGTGTGGACATTGATAGTAAGTCTTAAAGTGATAATTCACGGTAACATCAATAGGCGCGGCTTCACGCTGCGCCATCAATATAATTATTCGTCACTGCCACCCAACAGTCCCAATCGGAATAGGTAGTAGAGCAGTGTAAGGAGACTCGTCACTGCCGCTGCGAGATACGTCAAAAATGCCGCGTTGAGCACTTTACTGGCGTGCTGGTTCTCTTCTTGCGTGAGCATGCCTGCTTCTGCCATTGCGACTTTGGCTCGCTTACTGGCATCCCATTCAACGGGAAGTGTTATTAACGAAAAGACGACTCCTACTGCAAAAAATCCAACACCGAACAGCAGGAAGGGTTGAATAAAGAAACCGACCATTATCAGAATATAAGAGGCCATCGAACTAAAGTTCGTCGCTGGGACGAGGGCGGTCCGTAGGTTCAGCATTGCATAGCCGTGTGCATCCTGCATCGCATGTCCGGCTTCATGGCAGGCAACCCCTATTGCGGAAAGCGATTGACTTGAATAGACGTCATCGGATAACCTGAGTGCTTTCTCGCCCGGATCATAGTGGTCACTTAACCATCCACTTGAGCGTTCGATTCGGACGCCGCTAACACCGTGCCGTTTCAGCATCAGATCGGCGGCTTGCGCGCCTGTCAATCCCTTACGCGATCCGACTTGTGAATATTTTGAGAATGTCGATTTTGTGCGAAACGTGGCGTAGAGGGACAGTGCCAGTCCCGGTGCGAGGAATACGAAATAGAGTGGATCAAAGAAACCCAAAAACATAATAAACACCTCTTTTTAATCTTACCTTGCGGATTTTTAATTTTACCTTGCGGAGAAACAACGTGAGTCTTATCTTTCACGTGCCTTTCTCAAATCCGCCTGCGCCGCTGTTGCAGGCTTGTGGTTCGATAGTTTTAATTTTACCTTGCGGATTTTTAATTTTACCTTGCGGAGAAACAACGTGGGGCTTCTCTTTCACATGCTTTTCTCAAATCCGCCTGCGCCGCTGTTGCAGGCTTGCGGTCTGATTTTAATGCATATCTGTTAGGTTAAGTAATTATACAGAATATCTTGACGAAATTCAAATCATTTTCACCTATAAAGCCCCAGCGGGGCGACATGTTTATAGACGAGGAGTGATAGATGTTTAAAATAATAGATACCCACCAACACTTTTGGGATACCTCTAATTTGGAATACCCTTGGTTAGAAGGGTTCGATCTATTGGGAAAACGATACACGGCAGAAGATTACCGCGAGGCGATTGGGGACCTTAACGTCGTCAGGTCGGTACACGTTGAAGGCGACCCCGCTGAAACGGATGTTGTCAAGGAGGTCGAGTGGCTCACACACATATCCGAGACAGATGGAATGATTGGCGCGATAGCGGCAGCGGCACCGCTTGAAAAACCGAACGCCGAGGCGATTCTCGAACAACTCACAGGATTCGGGCTTGTTGTAGGCGTGCGGCGCATGGCGTGGCATCATCCCGATCCGCAGTTCTACGCCATGCCTGAGCTGATTAACGGCGTGAAATTGCTGACGAAATTCGATCTCTCCTTTGAACTCTGTGCGAATCATGCACAACTTCCGGCGGCAATCGAACTCGTCAAGGTAACACCGGACGTTCGGCATGCTCTTAACCACTGCGGGGGACCCGACATAAAGGGCGGGCAATTCGAGCCATGGGCGACACACATCAACGAACTCGCCGCCTTCGAGAACGTTCACTGCAAGGTATCGGGGATTGTGACGACTGCAAGTGAGGACTGGACGCGTGAGGAACTGAAGCCGTATATCCAACATCTCGTGGAGGCTTTCGGTTATGAACGGCTGATGTTCGGGAGCGATTGGCCCGTGTGCACCTTAGCGGCGACATATCAGGAATGGGTCGCGACACTCTTAGGTACCGTGGCGGACGCGTCGGACGCGGAGAGAAATAGGCTCTTCTATGGAAACGCTGCGGAATTTTATTCGGTATAAATAGCCCTATACCGAACTCATTTCGTTTGAATAACTGTTCTATTTGTGCTATAATTTCTCCGATGTTCTATCTATTTTATTTTAAATCTCTTTCCCGAAGGGGGGCTATGTTATGAAAAAAACAGATCTTGCACCAGAGAAACTTTCTGCCAAAGTTCCAGCATCCAAATTGCGCGGTAAAAAGACCGGGATAACACCTCGTAGCAAAGAAAGGCGTAGACCTATACCGCGTCCGAATTATACAATAGAAGAACTTTTAGCCAAGATCCCAGAACCCAAAGTTGAATCCCGAAAACCTGGCCTTTCGGAAGAGACAGACACCGGACCACTAGTGGGTAGGGAGGTTTGGTAAACGCCATTATGTACGTTCCACGACACGGTGATATCGTGTGGATTGACTTTGAACCCCACGTTGGACACGAGCAAGCAAAAGAGCGTCCGGCTCTTGTCCTCTCTGAAGAAATCTATAATCGTAGATTGTGGTTGGCAATTATGTGTCCAATCACGACCAGCCGGAAGCCCTACCGTGCAGACCTTGATGTTCCGATCCCACCAGAAGTAGAAATTCGTAGCAAGGACCTCACCCAAATTATTGAGCTTGACGGAGTCATCCAAGCAGATCATATCAAAAGTCTTGATTGGTGGGAAAGACGCGCGCGGTACGCAGGGGACATGCCAGACGAAACTGTTATTCAGGTTTTGCAAATCGTTGCTACTCTTGTGAAAATTTGGTAGTGTTATATATGTCCTTTTCCCGTTGGTAGGATTTGTAACGTCGGCCAGTCCCAAGGTTAATTACTTTAGTCCCATAGCGATAGCGTTTCTATAAAAAAATATCCCCATCATGCCTGTGGTAGGTTCTCTTTCTTAACCGCATCTGATCCACACCCCTCGAAAGCAATCCTAAGGAAACATTATGCCGAATCAACACGAAACGACGATTACAAATCACCTGGTTAACATCCTACGAAACATGCGCCATGGATGGGAAGTCGAAACAGCTGTTCATGCCTTCATCAAAGGCAACAGCGAACTCGATGCCATTGTGATTGAACGCGGTAGAGAACCCATCGGTATTGAAGCCAAATTCGCTACCACTACCAACGCCAGAAACCTCATTAAACAGGCAGAAACCAGACTTGTTCACGAGTTGGAAGCGGAATACTATACCTCAGCGAAAACCCTCAACAACGTTATGGCAATCCTATACCCTGACCGTTTTAAGACGATGCCAGGACGGGACATCACTCCATCACTCCATGAGGCGGATGACTTACAGTACAAACTCGTCAGTACTCTTGGAGATACGGTTGGACACTTTCCAGAAAACGGGTGGACAACTGGGACCGTGGGAGACATCGCCAACGCGCTTCACGTTGGTGCAATACCCAATTCTCAACTGGAACAAGCAGCGGAGGATATGGAACTTGGTATCAACAGAGCAGCCCATCTATTTGAAAACGCTATCACTGAACACCGTGCCATCGGGATGAAAATTGAGACGATTCTGCACCAAGAAGTTTTCTCTAAGGATGAAAATGACGAAGAAGAACTCAATACACAAACCCTCCGCATGGCGGCACTGATTATTACCGATGCCTTCGTTTTCCAAAGCTCCCTCGCAGGCAAAGCAGAAATGACATCCGTCCGCTCACTCCGTCAACTCCTACCTACAATTGATTACGCCGATGTTATCGCGGACTGGAATATTATCCTCAAGGTCAACTACCGTCCCATCTTTGAAGATGCCCGCGAGCTCGTTAAGGCACTTGCAACGGACGACAGACTGGTTAAACATATTTTGAAACTCCTATGTGAGGCAGCCAAGGACCTCATTGACACCGGCATCGCGCAGATTCACGAACTCGCTGGCATAGTTTTCCAAAAATTAATCACTGATAGGAAATACGTCAAGGCGAACTACACGTTGCCAGAGAGCGCGACACTGTTATCAACCCTTGTGATGCCTGAACTGCCTAAAGGTAAACTTCCGAAAGTGGCGGACTTTGCCTGTGGAACTGGTGCGCTTCTCAACGGTGTATACCAACGCATTTTATCGCTATACGAACAGCAAGGTGGAAATGGCAGAGATATTCATCAGGAAATGTTGGAGAATAACATCGGCGGTGCAGACATTATGCCGAATGCTACACATTTAACGGCAGCAGCCCTCGCAAGCACGCATGCGGATATTAAACTTACTGATACGCGTATCCTCACAGCGCCTTACGGACTTATGGATGGCGGTAGTTATGCAATCGGTTCATTGGAATTACTCGATGATGTGTCACTATTTGACACCGATGCAGAACAAATCGGTGGTGAGGAAAAGAGGATAGTTAAACTCCAACAAGCCTTCCAGCACGGAGACTTTGACATTGTCATACAGAACCCACCTTTTACGCGGCCTGGGGCAGACAGCAACACTGGAACCCCGAAGTCTACATTTCAAGGAATTGAACGTCCCGAAGAAGACCAAAAAATGATGCAGGCGACGCTGAAGTCTAAAGATAGGAGAGTAACCAAAGCAACTACTGATTTCGCGCCTAATTTCGTTGACGTAGCGGACAAGAAACTTAAGCACGGCGGCACCATGGGGTTTATCCTACTATTAACGGTGCTGAGGTCCCCCATTACACAAGGAATTAGAGATATGTGGGCAACCGAATATCACAACGTCGTTGTGATAACTATGGCACAAACTGGTGCTACCGATTGTGCGTTCTCCGCTGACACAGAGAAGGCGGAATGCATTGTTGTAGCGACGAAGGGAGTAAGAGATGATACAGGGCGAGGCACATTCGTCTGTTTGAAACAAAGACCTCAAAGCACTCTCGAAGCCATGGAAGTCGCAAATCAGATATCCCGAAGCAGCAGCACGCGAAAACTCGAAGATGCTCCCAATGGTGGTGGTACTATCCCCATAGGAGACACGAACAGTGGACAGATGTTAGACTGTCCTATCAAGGATGGTGTCGCATGGGTTGCAACACGGACGCGATCAATGGCATTGCTACAGAGTGGACACAAACTTACTGTTGGAAAACTACATCTTCCTATGGAAAGAGAACCTATCCCTATTGACATCTGTCAAGTACAGGACATCGCAAAAGTTGGATCTGCTGATTCTTACAGAGAAAAGGACGGTCCATTTATCATGGTAGAAGGCTGTGAACCCAATAGCGATGGCTACGATGCGTTATGGAAAGTTGACGCGCCTTTACAACGCTCCATGATTGCTGCACCAGACTATAAAGCGATACCCCGTTCAAATGAGAATGCTATGGTTAAGCGAGTCTTAGACTGTTTCAGCAAAACGCATTATCATATTAATCTGAGATTCACCGCAAACTCAATTATATCTTCCTTCACTGAGGACCCTTCCATCGGTGTCCGTTCGATGATAAATGTTTTGCTCAAAGATCCGCGGCACGAAGTTGCGTGGACCCTGTGGTGTAATTCGACGTTAGGCTTTTTCTGTCACTGGTTACACAGCAGTAAGCAGGATATGGGACGGGGGACGCTGCGTCAGCAGACATTAGAGACCCTCCCAACACTGGATGTGCACACCCTCTCTAATAAACAGTTAGCGAATGCTGATGTTCTCTTTGAGCGGTTGAAGTATAAGCGGATGCTACCTGTCAACGAGTGTGACCATGACCCTGTCCGGCACGAATTGGATACAGATTTGTTAACAGAGGTGCTTGGTATCAAGAGTCTCGGTATTCTCACAGCCATGCAGACCTTGCGTGAAATGCTCTGTGCTGAACCGAGTATCCACGGAGGGAAGAAGTCTAAGTGTGACCTTGACGCGGAATTGGCGAAACTGAAACTGAAGGGTATTCCGTTTCCGAGTTGGTACCTTGATGAGTAAGGCCGCGATACTTGCAGAAACCCAAGTAGGAAATAGTAAGAATCTGTTTCATGTTTCACTATCCACCACAAGTAAACCCGAGGCAAAATGCCTATGAGCAAAGCGTCTGAAAGGTTACGCCGCCGCCGTGAGGCTAAAAAGCAACTAACCGAGATTAACAAGGATCGTAATAACGTTGTCGTCATTCACTATTCGTGTGAAAGTTTCTATAATCGGCTTGACGGAACGTCTCCACGAATCACGTCAATTGCTGTCCGAAATTTAGCAACAGGTCAAACGGGGTCCTTTTCAATTCACCAAATTGCCGAGCGTAATAAAAAACTCCCAATTGAAAGCATTAACGTACATTACGATGAACTAGAAAAGAAAATGATTAAAGAGTTCTATGATTACGCGGAAAAACATAAGAATGATACGTGGCTGCACTGGAACATGCGAGACATTAACTACGGTTTCGCAGCATTGGAACACCGCTACAAAGTGCTCGGTGGTAAACCCTTTGAAATTCATGAATCATGCCGTTGTGATTTGTCTTTGTTGTTGTATCGGCTGTACGGACATGATTACATTGAACACCCACGTCTTGAAAATTTGGTCGAAAAAAATTCTCTCACTCACCCTAACTTCCTCAAAGGACCAGACGAAGCTAAAGCGTTTGAGAATAGCGAATATGTAAAACTACATCAATCAACCCTTTGCAAGGTTGGTATCATCTCATACATCGCAGATCGAGCTGTTGACACCACGCTCAAAACTAACGCCAAACTAACGGGAATCTATGGTAATTATTTTGCGTTTGTTATGGAAAGGACAAAAGAAAATTGGTTTTTTGCCCTACTCGGTATCATTGGATTAGTACTCGGTATCATTGGATCAGTCTTAAGTATTACTTCGTGGTTTCGCGGCCGTTAGCCGTTACTCACGGTAGCACGCTAATTCCCACACTTCGGTTGAACGAATGTTTATAGCACACATACCAAATTTCCGTGTCCCATCAGCAGGCACAAAGTCTATAGTAAAGGCAGATACCGAAATGAATCTTGTTAAACAAGAAGAAGAAGCAAAAGAATTTCCCATAAGTCAGATTATTCACCAAATATCCGGTGCTCTCGTGGCAGCCTCTATTGGGGATCTTACTGGGATATCCGCAGCAGTTGCTCCGGTAATTACTCAGTGGGGTTTAGAAAGATTTATTACACCATTGATGAGTGAAAGGCAATCTGCAAGACTGTTTCAATGGGGAAAACAAGCGGCGGAAGGTATTGCTCAAAGATTGGCAAATGGTGAAAAATACCGTGAGGATGGGGTCTTTGAGAAAACTCCTACGGATCGATCCAAGATAGATGAAGTCGTGGAATCCACCTTGAAAAAAGTAATGGAAACAACAGAAGAACCCAAGATAAAATTTATGGCGAATTTAACTGAGAATGTCCATTTCGATTCAGATTTTGATATAGATACATATCACCGTCTTTTAAATTATCTTGAGGAACTCACTTATCGCCAACTCTGCCTAGGTAGTGTTTACATTGTGGCTCCGGATCCAGTCATGGCAAGGCTTCCATAGTTCTGCAATATCCATTTGATCTATAGACGTAAATTCTGATAGGCACTGACTTCCGGACGATTTTGATGATGGAATGTAAACACAACGTAGTAAAATTATTTATGAATTCAGATCAAATTGATTTAGATAATTTCGGTAACCCAAATATTACCCCAATCTTATCTTCAATTCTCACAGATTGCTTTGAAGTTTGTAACAAAGGCTTCGTAAATTCGAGACATCCCCTTATGGAAAAGGTTAGTGAATTGTATTTAGGCTCCTCTGGGAACTATGTGACTGATAGTGGCAGATCTCCCGAATATTCTGGATTTGCCAACCCCGCAGGCTTTTCCAATATGCTTAGTGAAAACATGGGCAAATTTGCCAACTTGGATCAAATTCCCGATGAACACGTAGACGCGATCCTAAAAGCACTGAAATCAGAACCAAGAGATATGCCATAATTAGTGGATTATCCAGTAGAAATGTTAAAATTGTCGAATTCAACGTTTCACAGTTCTGTAAAGTTCATATAATTTCGCTTTAGGAGGATGTCCGAGAAATTCTCTACGCCTATTATTATGACGGCTTGTGCTAATTAACTTTCTGTAGATTTAGATTTCACAGTGTTAACTCTTTGCCATTTGTAATTTGACAGTTTCGGTTCATATTCCCCTATTTTTAAACCAAGGTTTCTATATGAGAACAAAGAGGAAATGAAATCAAGGTCGAATTTACAACGAGACCCCAACGACTGTGAAATTTAACAAAACACATGGTCAATTAGCACAAGGCGTTATTATGGGCTCGGTTCTAAAGTCCATCCGTTTTTAGTAGCAAGTTCAGCAAGTGCGATTTGTAGTAGTTTAAATGCATTTCTCTGCTTGCTCTTTGAATCAAAGAATTCGGGCTTTACAACAATTATAGCATGAGCGGGATTTTCGTCCGTCGGATCAGGGATAACATCTACAGCATGATCAGCTATCACTTCATTCTGATGTCTTGTTTTTACAGCCCCTATCGCGCGGACATCACTCGCTTTAACGCTAACAATCCCATTCGTCTTAGATAATAGAGCCGAAGTAGGATCGCAACCTTTTAACTTCGCTCTATCTACAGACGGTTTTTTAGAACTATCCCAAAAGGCGTGGTACTCAATCCTAAGTTTTCCGTCCTGAATAGAATATTCGTTATCTTCCAATTTGCCTCGCACGTTTCGATAGAGTTTTTCATTATCTTGCACGGGCTCTCTGCTATTCATCAATTAACCATTTCCAAAGCGGTAGATAATGTTCAGGTTAGTGTAATTGTCGTTCGTCTTTATACCATGCAGCGATTATATTGTTGCCTCCATCGCTGGATATAGATGAAGTGTCGCACCGATGTCTGATCGGAATGGCAGACCATAAACTAACCATTCCCAAAGCGGTAGATAATGTTCAGGTTTTAGAAAATCTACGTCCATTTCTGTATCAATGTTCGTGCCCCAAACTCTGAAGTACTCCGCCTCATGTTCTCCGATTTGAAGGTGTAATTGCCGTTCGTTTTTGTACCATGCTGCGGTTACATTGCCATCTCCATCGCTGGAGATAGACGGAGTATCCCAGTGATACCCAGCAGAAATGACAGAATCTAACAATGTTCCCATAACCTCGTTCGCGTGAGCTAGGGTTAAATCGGTTGGTTTTTGTGAGCCGCGTCCATCCCAATTATCTTCCCGTTGTGATAGGATGTCAACTTGCTTTGATATTTCAAGCCTTTGCTTTTCGATTTGGGATTTTCGAAGTTGGGTGAAGTCTGTTATTGCAGTTCCGGGATCCGCGTGAAGGAGAACTACATCGGCTTCTGATAAGGAATTCCTTTGAGAAGAAAACGCACGCAGTGAACGGATATCTTCTCTAATC